>JAPKAJ010000187.1 GCA_028825345.1 Arenicellales bacterium
GACCACATGTTGGCTGCGGTACAGGCTTTTCATGACAAGCATCGTCTGCGCGAGTACGGTGGTGAGGACATGCCCTACCGCGTGGCTCTGATGGCAGAAGAACTGGGCGAGATTTCAGCCTGTATCACCAAAGGCAAGGCGACCGAAGCCCTGGCCGAGGAGTGTGCCGACCTGCTGATCCTGCTGATCGGTACCGCTATTGCCGGTGACTTCAAACTGGATAACGCCTTCTGGGCCAAGATGGGCACATTGGCCCAGCGCAAAAGCCGTATCGTCGATGGTCGCATCCGGGTGTCAGAGTTTCGGAACGAGTAGATGAAATCAGGCCTGGTGATTGTCGACCGCGACGGTGTGATCAATTTTGATTCGGATGCCTATATCAAGTCGGTCGCCGAGTGGGTTGCCATCCCCGGCAGCCTCGAAGCGCTGGCTCGGCTCTCCCGGGCCAACTATCGGGTGACGATCGCTACTAACCAGTCGGGCATTGCCCGGGGCCTTTACACGATGGAAACATTGAACCGTATCCACCAGAAAATGACCAATAGCCTGCGCAAGCACGGTGGACGGATCGATGCAATCTTCTTTTGCCCCCACGGACCGAATGACGATTGCGCCTGTCGCAAGCCACGTCCCGGACTGCTTTATGAAATCAGCGAGCGCCTGGCAACACCGCTGCCCGGAGTGCCGGTGGTAGGCGATTCTCTAACAGACCTGCAAAGTGCCGCTGCCGTAGGCGCTTTACCCATACTGGTACGCACCGGGAAGGGGCCGGTTGCGCAGCAGGCGTTGATAGAGGCTCAGGCTCACAACGAACTAACCCATGCGTTGGTCTATGATGATCTGGCTACGTTTACCAATGCCCTGTTGTCCGGTGCGCTGGACGCGGACATGCTGGCGTGCCGCCAGGCAAGTGGAGCCGGCTAAGCGGCCAGTTCCGAGGGGCACATGATCTGGGTCCGCTCTATCTTTTTCTTTTGTGGCATGGCCGCCTCTGCCGTGCTTTTTTGCCCGATTGCACTAATCGTGTGGCCGATACCGGTAGTAGCGCGGATGCGCATTATTGGACTATGGGCGCGCTTTATCGGCTGGTGGCTCGCGCTGACTTGCCAGTTACGCTTCGAGGTAGAAGGCATGGAGCACTTGCCATCACAGCCCGGCGTCATTTTGTCCAAACACCAATCGGCCTGGGAAACCATCCTGTTCCAGGTTATCTTCCCGCCGCAGACCTGGGCGTTGAAGCGCGAAGCTTTGTGGCTGCCATTTTTTGGCTGGGGCCTTGCTGCCACCAGCCCAATTGCGATCAATAGGGCGACCCCGGTGCGGGCGCTTGATCGTCTGTTGCGCCAGGGTTGCGAGAAGATTGCACAAGGGCGCTGGGTCGTGATTTTCCCCGAAGGCACCCGCATGGCTCCGGGTGAGCAGGGCGCTTACCACCCCGGGGGCGCCATGCTGGCGGTTAAGGCGGGCGTGCCGGTGGTGCCGGTAGCCCACGATGCGGGACGTTACTGGGGGCGGCGCAGTTTTTTGAAAAAGCCCGGTGTCATCCGTGTGTGCGTAGGGCCACCTATTGCTACCGAGGGCGAAAAACCACGAGCGGTGAATCAGGCCGCGAAGGATTGGATTGAATCCACCATGGCCTCACTGCTTGGCAGCCCGGAAGTGCCCGTCGATACCAGAAAAGCACGCGACAACAACTGACTTAACTGCTTGCCTCGAGCAACTGTTGTGACACCAGGCGCGCGTAATCGGCGGCTGAGAGTGTCTGAGGCCGGGCAGCCGGGTCGATACCGGCCTGTCTGATAAGTGCCTCGGAGCAGATTCCTTTCAAGCTGTTGCGCAAGGTTTTGCGCCGCTGCGAAAAAGCCTGGCGAACCAATGTTTCGAAGGCATCGTCTCGCACTGATGGACCCACCGGCTCGCGGTGCGGCTGCAACGCCACGATACTTGAGCGCACCTTGGGTGGCGGTGTAAAAGCACCGGGGCCAACATCGAACAGGATGCGTGGTTCGAAAACGCGACTGACCATGACACTTAAGCGTCCATATTCACTGGCGCCTGGGTCGGCCACCAACCGTTGCGCGACTTCCTTTTGCAACATAAACAGCATGCGGCTGATTTGCCCGCGCTGAGACAGCAGATGTATCAACAGCACCGAGGAGATGTTGTAGGGCAGATTGCCTACCATCACCAGGGGCTGGTCCGGATTAAGCTCGGCCAAATTGACGGCCAGTGCATCTTGTTCATGTACTTGCACCTGCGAATGTTTGACATAACGCTGGCCCAGAAAAGGTGCCAGGTCACGGTCTATCTCCACCAGGTGCAAGGTATTGCCAAGCTCGACCAAATGATCGCTCAGGGCGCCCTGTCCTGGCCCAATCTCGCACAGCACTTCACCTGGTTGTGCATTGAGGCTGTCAACAATATGTCGGATAACGCCGGCATCATGTAAAAAGTGCTGACCGAAACGTTTTCTCGGCCGGGGCAG
This sequence comes from Arenicellales bacterium, assembly GCA_028825345.1. Classification (GTDB taxonomy): domain Bacteria; phylum Pseudomonadota; class Gammaproteobacteria; order Arenicellales; family UBA868; genus UBA868. The sequence goes on from JAPKAJ010000187.1 coordinate 2,486, forward strand.
GGTGGGCGATTCAGGGGTCACTGGATAATCGTTGCGCCAGTTTCACCGCGGCAACCAGGCTACCCACATCCGCTTGGCCTGTGCCGGCAAGATCCAGCGCAGTGCCATGATCGACCGAGGTGCGCACAAAGGGCAGGCCTAAGGTTATATTCACGACGCTACCAAAGCCCGTGTGCTTGATCACCGGTAGGCCCTGGTCGTGGAACATAGCGACCACCACATCCAGACCTTTAAGAGAATCTTGGGTAAATGCAGTGTCGGCCGGCAAGGGGCCGCGTAGATCCAAACCCTGCGCACGCAACGCCTCCAGTACCGGAATGATGACTTCAATCTCCTCTTGGCCCAGGTGCCCAGCTTCGCCCGCATGGGGATTAAGGCCACAGACCCCGATTGCTGGTGTTGCTATACCAAAGCGCATACGCAAATCCGTATCGAGCACGCGCAGGACCCCCTCCAGGCGCTCGCGAGTGAGTGCTAAGGCAACTTCGGCCAACGGTATATGGATCGTGACTAACGCGACCCGCAGGTGGTCGTTCGCCAGCATCATCACCGGAGTTTTTACGCCAGCGCGTTTGGCAAGAAACTCGGTATGGCCTATGAAGTCGTTGCCGGCTTCAATCAGCAGGCTTTTTTGTACCGGGCCCGTGACCAGGCCCGCAAACTCACCTTTAAGGCAGCCATCAGTAGCGCGCTCAAGCATCTCGACCACATAAAGCGCGTTGGCGACATCCAGTTGACCTGGCTGCGATGAGGTTTTCAGGCTAACCGGCAGCACGGCCGCCTCACCACCGGGTGCAGCCAGCGTGTCACTACTTAGCGCCAGGGGCAAACCCAAAAGGGCCGCACGCTCCAGCAGTAGGTCCGGGTCGCCAGCAATGCACAGCGGGCCAGTGACTTCCTGCTGCAGCAGTTGCACTACGAGTTCCGGCCCCACACCAGCAGGTTCGCCGGTGGTCAAAACCATGATGCCTGCTGCATCGTGGGGGTTGCTCATTGAGTCGCTTTCACAATCACGTATCGCCACTGTCGGCCATCCAGTGGGCCAGTGACTTGAATGGGGTGTGCAGAGTTTGGGTCCAGGCGATTATCGCGCTTCGATCTGACGGGCGGTTCTGACTGATTTTCTTGTGCGCCCGGCACCGCTCCGCCGTGAAGCGGATACCAAACACTGCGCTGGCCATCTGCTTCAGATAATCGGCTGGGGCATCTTCGAGTTTCCAGTCTGAATCCTGGGATTGTTCAAAAACGTTTACCTGGTGTGCCAGCAGATCCAGCAACTCGCGGTCGGGGACTTGTTCGAGTGCACCGTAGAACTGGCAAGCGACATAGTTCCAGGTTGGCACCACCTTAGCGCTTTTCAGTTTTTCCGCGTACACCGAGGGGGAGATATAACCGTCGGCGGCCTGAAACACCAGTCGGCAGGCCAAGGGCCCGCTGGAGAGTATCTCCAGCAATGGATTGGACCGCACCAGATGAGCGCAAAAAATCGCGGGCTCGGTACGATTGGTACACACGAAAGGGGCAAATACCGGATCGCAAAGTGTTCCGTCCACCGGATGAATCGAGGCAAACTTGACCAGTTCGGCTACCTTGACAGCATCTTGCAGTTCTTCACTGGAGAAAAGTTCGGGAGGATAACGCTTCATTGGCACTGCAATCAGTTTGGGGCGCGGCCTTCACGCATATCTCTATTCCACCGTGACCGATTTGGCAAGATTACGCGGCTTGTCCACATCGGTACCCTTGATCAAGGCAACATGGTATGAAAGCAGCTGCAGAGGAACGGTGTAGATAATCGGTGCGATGGCGCTGTCTACCGGCGCCACATGCAGCACCTGAACATCCTCGCTTTCGATCAAGCCTGATGCCGGATCGGCAAAGAGGTACAGTCTGCCGCCGCGTGCGCGCACTTCCTCAAGATTTGATTTCAGTTTCTCGATCAGAAGATCATTGGGCGCCACAGCGACTACCGGCATTCTCTCATCGACCAGCGCCAGGGGGCCGTGTTTAAGTTCCCCGGCAGCGTAAGCCTCGGCATGGATGTAGGAGATCTCCTTGAGTTTGAGCGCGCCTTCCATGGCAATAGGAAAATGTGCGCCGCGCCCCAGGAACAGTGCGTTCTGCTTGTCGCCGAAATCCTGGGCCATATTTGCAATAGCAGCCTCCATGCCAAGCGCCGACTCCAAAGCTGCAGGCAAGGTGCGGATCTGATGCACCACGTGGGCCTCGAACCCTGAGTCGAAACCCTGGCGTCGCGATAGCACCAGTG
>JAPKAJ010000188.1 GCA_028825345.1 Arenicellales bacterium
GGTCATCTGCTCGTTTGCGGTATAGACCAGTGCTTGCATTGGGTTATCTATTTCGCGGTGAAGCCGCCGTCGACAAAAATCGTCTGCCCGGTGATGTAGCTTGAGGCCGGAGCGGCGAGGAAGACGCTGATACCCGCAAGGTCCTCGAGCTCGCCGTTGCGTCCTATCGCTGTTTGCTCTGCGGCCCAGGCGCGGCGCTCGTTGTCATCGAAAATCGGTGCCGTCAGATCAGTGGGGAAAAATCCCGGGGCAATGGCATTGCAGCTAATGCCGTTGGGGGACCAGGCTTGGGCCATGGCCCGTGTCAGCTGACAGACACCGCCTTTGGATGCGCCATAGGCAATACCGCCGGGAAAGGCGCGGGCCGATTGCAGTGACGCGATATTAATGATGCGCCCATAGCCTGTTTCTTTCATTCCCCCAACCAGTTCGCGGGCAAGGAAAAACGGCGCCGACAGGTTGAGCTGGATGGTCTGATCCCAGCTATGCGTCGTGACATCCTCGGCTGCCTGGCGAAGATTGATTCCCGCCGCGTTAACCAGGATGTGGGGGTGACCAAAAACCTTCCGGCACTTGGTCGCGATATCCGGGATCTGCTCGCGCTCAGCAAGGTCGCCGCCCACAGCAGCAGCCTCGCCGCTGGCTGCCTCAATGGCGGTTACAGTTTGATCCAGTCGATTCTGGCGACGGGCCACCAGAACAACGCGGGCACCGGCCTCGGCCAGGAAGCCGGCGATGGCCTGGCCTATACCGGAGCTGGCCCCGGTAACCACGGCAACCCGTCCCGTCAGATCAAACAGGGGTTGCGTCAGATTATTCACGGTGCCTGCAGTTCAAAAAGTTCTTTGGGAAAATACTTGTGCAGCCGGTCATCCCCAGATAAGGCGTGGCCTTCCATACCCTCGGCCCGGGAGATTCTTGCGCTTACGGCGCCCACATCACGGTTGGCCTCGCGGTTCATGCGCTGCCAGGTGACGGTCTTGATAAACTTGCCTACGCTCAAGCCGCCACTGTAACGTGCGGCACCCTTGGTGGGCAGGATGTGATTGGGGCCAGCGGCCTTGTCGCCGTAAGTCACGGTGGTTTCTTCGCCCAGGAACAACGAGCCGTAGTTGCTGAGGTGGTTCAGCCACCAGTTCGGGTCCTGGGTGTGTACCTCGAGGTGTTCCGGGGCGTACAGATCACTTTGTTTTACGGCCTCTTCGCGTGACTCGGCGATGATCACTTCACCGTAATCGCGCCAGGCATTTTCTGCCGCACTGTGATTGGGTTCGCCAAGTCTTGCGATACAGCCAGGCATCTTTTCGATCACCTTTTCAGCGAGGGACTGCGAGGTGCTGATCAGCCAGGCAGGCGAATCAGGTCCATGTTCTGCCTGGCCGGTAAGATCAGATGCAATGATGTCCGGGTCGGCTGAATCATCGGCAATGACGGCAATCTCGGTGGGGCCTGCGAACATATCGATGCCGACCCGTCCATACAGGATGCGCTTGGCTTCAGCCACAAAACGGTTACCCGGGCCAACCAGCATATCGGCCGGGTGTCCTGAGAAAAGGCCAAAGGCCAGCGCGGCGATGCCCTGTACTCCGCCCAGCGCCAAAATGGTATCGGCGCCGGCCAGATCGGCCGCATACAAAATGGCAGGATGCACGCCTTGATCGCCCCGCGTGGGCGAGCAGGCCACCACGTGGCCAACGCCAGCCACCTTAGCGGTGGTCACGCTCATGACGGCAGAGGCGATATGGGCATAGCGCCCGCCAGGTATATAACAGCCTGCTGTTTGCACCGGAATCAGACGCTGGCCCGCGATCAGGCCGGGAGATAACTCGGTCTCAAATTCGTTCATGCTTTGAAGCTGTGCCTTAGCAAATTTCTCAACCCGCTCATAGGCGAACTGGATGTCGGCCCGTGCCTGTGGCGAAAGACTGGCCCCGGCGGCTTCAATCTCTTGGGTTGAAACGACGATATCTCCGGTCCATTGGTCGAGCTTTTCAGCATAGTCGCGCGCTTTTGCTTCGCCACCCGCTTCTATATCAGTCAGCATGCCTTGCACGATTTTGCGTGTGTCATCTTCACCCGTGGTGGGGGATTTGGAAGCTTTTTTCAGGTATTGCATAGGTTAGAGCTCTTGATCAAGGTAGATAGTGTCGAACAAAAGGAGTGAAACAAAATGAGCGGTGATTACTTACCGTAAATCAACTGTCCTAGGTCTATTCAACCAACATCACGATTCCGTTATCGTCTTAGCTGTATCCCGTAGTTTTATCTGCTGAAAGTAGTTTGTTGGCGTACCCTTATCTGTAGCCTATGCGCTTCGGTATAGTTTTGTCATGACAAATTCCCGGTGGCCCAGGGCTTCAGCCGCAGTCAGGCGGCCATTGCAGGTTCGAAGCACCATATCAATCAGAGCGTCGCCGGCCTGATCAAGGTTCATTTCCCGGCGCAGCAGGCCCGAGACATCCAGATCCACGTGCTCGCCCATGGTGCGAACCGTACGCGGATTAGCCGTGACCTTAATAACCGGTTCGATGGGGTTGCCAATGATATTGCCTTGTCCTGTGGGGAAAATATGCACCGCAAATCCGCCCGCTGCCTGCAGAGTGACGCACTCTGCTGCCGCCGACGAGGTATCCATGAAATACAGACCAGGCCCTTTTTCTGGCGTTTCGGCAGGGGTCAGCACATCGATGTAACGGGCCTTCTTGCCGATTTTCAGCAGGTTGCCCATGGCTTTTTCTTCAATGGTTGTCAGGCCGCCCTCGATGTTGCCCTTGGTGGGCTGGCTGTCGGAAAGGTCACTGGTTTTGTGAGGTTCGATGACCTCATCCATGTAGGCCTGCCAGGTGGCAAACCACTTGTCACCAATCTCCTTGGTAGCGGCCCGCTCCCGGCAGAGGTGTTCTGCGCCGGTAATCTCGGAGGTCTCGCCAAAACAGTTAGTGACACCCACTGCGTCGGTTTTGTCGATAAAGTTGCCGACGGTGGGGTTGGCGCCCATTCCTGAGGTGGTATCTGACTCGCCACACTTGTGCGATACCCAAAGATCGGAAATGGGGCATTTTTCACGACTCAGCTCAGATGCTGTTTGCAGAAAGTCTTTGGCCACTCGGCTTGCTGTCGCAATGGTGTCGATATCTCCGTGCTGTTCAATGGCGAAGCCCTGGACAGGCTTGCCAGTCTGGGCAATGCCGTCTACCACGCGAGCAGTCCACGCAGGCTCAATACCGATGACCACGACGGCAGCCACGTTCGGGTTGGCGCCGGTGCCGATCAAGGTGCGAAAGTGCAACTCCAGATCTTCACCAAACTGTAATCGACCATAGTGATGCGGCAGTGCCAGGGTGCCCTTGATGTTATTGGCGACCGCTTCGCAGGCCGCGTTGGAAAGATCATCCAGTGGCAGGATCACCACGTGGTTGCGTATACCTACCCGACCGTTTTCGCGGCGGTAACCAAAAAAATGTAGATCACTCATGTCTTACCACTTACTGGTCTTAAGGTTGTGGACATGGACGTGATTGCCTTTTGGGATATCGGCAATGGTGCGCCCTATATCTTCTCCGTACTTGATGACAGAGTCGCCGTCTTTGAGATCTTTCAGGGCAAACTTGTGGCCCAGTGGTATGGCTTCATTGATCGCCATTGTCAGCGTCTCGTCGCTGTCCATGATCCAGCCCTCAAGGGTTTGGCCAGCGGTGATGCCCTCGACAACAACGACCCCAACGGCGTCGCCTGTATCGTGGACAAGAAAATCAGGTGGCGGGCCGCTCACAGTATTCTCCTTAATCATTTATTGTTATTCTGTAAGTCTTATATAAGAATATCAATTGTGTTATAACCTAATTTATCCGGCGTGTCAAAACCGTCGAGAAACGAGTATCAGCAGGGCTCAGTCCCGCCGCGAGCCAAATTGGGGGGGAAGGCCAGAATCCAATAACCTCAGGTTAGAGCATAGTTTTGGAAAAAATACCCTTATACGAGCAGATAAAAGAGGCACTGCTTGGCCGATTGGCCAGCGATCATTGGCGCCCCGGCAAGTTGTTGCCCAGTGAGCCGAAACTGGCCGAGGAATTTGACGTGAGCCAAGGTACTATCAGAAGGGCGTTGGATGACCTGGTGTTACAGGGGTTGTTGGTCCGACACCAGGGTCGGGGTACAGCAGTCACGGAGCACACCCCATTTAGGTTTTTTCATCTCTTTCGCGATGACGGGGTGCGTGAATTACCCCAGAGCAAGACCTTAAGGATTTCAAGCAATCAGGCGAGTCGGACCGAGCGTGACTCCCTGGAACTTGCCTCCGGCAAGCAGGTGACCCGTATCCTGCGGGTACGTTACCTTAACCTGGAGCCCAAGATATTCGAGACAATATGCGTGTCCAGTGATCTTTTTCCGGGACTGGCAAAGATGTCAGCGCGCGATCTACCGAATACGGTGTACCGTTTTTACGAGCAGGAGTTCGGGGTACCCATTGTCGGTAAGCGTGAGCGTCTGCGGGCTGCCACCGCAACCAAGAGCGAGGCGCGCTACCTGCATGTCGAGGTGGGTACGCCGCTTCTGGAGATTGAGTGCGTCGCCTACAGTCACCGCGCTCAGCCGATCGAATGGCGTATCAGCCGCTGCCTGACCGACGAGCACTATTACTGCAATCCGCCCGAATCAGCGTAAGTTATAGTTGTTGGCCGTGGCAATGGACTTTGATTACATCATCGTAGGGGCAGGCTCGGCCGGCTG
>JAPKAJ010000189.1 GCA_028825345.1 Arenicellales bacterium
CAGAACCGTCTCGTTGGCTACCGGATCCTGCTCTACCCGCAGACAGGGATCAGATGCGGTGAGGCGCAATAACACATCCGCTATCTTTTGTTCATCGCCTCGACTACTCGCTGCAATCGATACACCAGCCATTGGCGTAGGCAGATTCAACGGCTCGAGGTGAATGAGATCTTCATCATGCGAGTCATGCAGCACATCATCGTAGGACAGGCCATCAACCTTGGACACCAGCGCAATGTCACCGGGAACTGCGACACTCAACTCGCTGCTTTCCTTGCCCAATGGAGTTGACAAGTTGCTGATTTTTAGAGGCTTACGGGCATCGCCCACGAATAACTGCATATCCTTGCGGACCCGGCCCTGGTGTACACGGAGCAGGGTCTGGCGCCCGACAAATGGATCAAAAGAGACTTTGAACACATGGGCCAGTACATGTTTTTCGGGGTCGGGGCTGACCTCAACCTTTTGCGCATCATCACCGAAGCCATTTTTGAAATGAGGGGGGTTTCCTTCGGCAGGGCTGGGTAACAGGCGAACAATAAAATCCAATAGTTCAGGAATCCCAACTCCGGTATGGGCAGATACGAAACACACCGGGACAAGGTGCCCCTCGCGCATCGCCTGTTCAAACGCATCATGCAACTGTTCCGCCGAGACTTCGCCCTGATCAAGGTAAATCCCCATGAGCTCCTCATCCACTTCAACCGCCTGATCCACAATCGCTGTGTGGGACCTTTTCGCTGAGGAAAACGCTGGTTCTCCGTCAGCTTTGAAGAAACAGTCTATAACCTCCTTACTGTCACTGGACGGCAGGTTAACCGCAAGACATTCATCGCCAAAAGCTTCGCGTACCTCCTGGTAGATTGCCTCGAGATCAGTCTGATCATTGTCGATATGGTTAATCACCACCATGCGGCACTGATCCTGACTCTGGGCCCAACTCATCATTCGGCGACTGGCACTCTCAACACCTCGCTGGGCATTGATCACTACAGCCACTGTTTCAACGGCGGGCAAGACGCTGAGCGCCGCACCAATAAAGTCCGGGTAACCGGGGGTATCGAGCAGGTTGATATGGGTGTTACGGTAATCGAACCCAGCGAGTGAAGATGAAAGCGAGTGACCGTGCTTCTTCTCAAGTTCATCCCAGTCACTAACCGTGGTACCTTTCTCGATTACACCCGGAATCTTAATCGCACCGGCATGAGCCAGAATCTGCTCTACCAACATCGTCTTGCCCGCGCCAGCGTGGCCAGCAAAAGCCACATTGCGAATATCCTCTGTCTGGTAATCCATTATCTTCACCCTCCTCGGTTATCCTTGCGTTTTATGCTTGCGTGCCGATTCCTATAATGACTGACTTTCCGAATTTGGCCTTCGACGTGCTGTTTTCTTTCTAATGACAAAGTCATGACTATCACGTTCACCGAGTCAAATCAACAAGATGTTTGGGAAAATCGCTACCAGAATAGGAAAACCGCATGGGATCGAGGGCAATCCAGTCCAGCACTGGGCCACTGGCTTCCCTCGATGTGCCCGCCCCCGGCCCGGATACTGGTGCCCGCCTGTGGTTGCGGTCACGAGGTCGTGACACTTTGTGAACAGGGCTATGCCGTCACTGCTATTGATTTCGCACAAAGTGCGATCGAGACGCTCAATACAAAACTCCATCAAAAGGAGCTGCGGGCTGATGTCATCCAAGCTGATCTGCTTACCTGGGAGTCAACGCAGGCATTTGATATCATTTACGAGCAAACGGCGCTATGTGCACTGGAGCCGGCCTTGTGGCACAACTATGCCGACCGCCTGTACCGGTGGTTAACTGCCGAAGGGCTGCTATTGGGCCTGTTCATGCAGACTGACCGCGAAGGCGGGCCGCCCTGGCACTGCGCCATTGAATCGCTGAAAGAGGTTTTCCCAGCGACGCGATGGCACTGGCCGCCCCAACAAGACCAAAGGGTTATGCACCCGAGTGGTTTTAACGAGTTAGCATTAGTTCTAAAACGTCGAAACTCAGCCAGATAAAACACTTTTTGCCTTAAAATTGTTGCAACCTCGACAGCGGTTGCCTAAAGTTGCGCCGTCTCAATCCACGGTGTAGCACACTCGACGGAATGGTTCATATTGAGATCAACTGCATGTTCCGATCCGAACCCGGGTACGCAGCCACACATACGCTGGGTCCGCGTGGCATACTGACAAACTGATGCGCGAAAACAATAACACCGTAACCCCTGCCCACTTTATCCGTCAGAAGATCGCGGCGGATCTAGCCGCTGGCAAGTATCCTGAGGGCATAACGACTCGTTTTCCGCCCGAGCCCAACGGCTATCTGCATATCGGTCATGCAAAATCCATATGTCTGAATTTTGGATTAGCCAATGAGTTCAGCGGGCGTTGTTTTTTACGCTTCGACGACACCAACCCCGACCGGGAGAGTCCGGAGTTTGTCAAAGCCATTAAGGAAGACGTGAAATGGCTAGGCTTTGACTGGGGTGATCGACTACGGCATGCGTCGGGCTACTTTGAGCAGTTATACCAATGGGCAGTCGAGTTGGTTGAGAATGGTCACGCTTATGTCTGCGACCTGAGCGCTGAGGAAATTCGGGCTACCCGAGGCACGCTCACCCTTCCCGGCAGCAACAGCCCGTACCGGGGTCGCAGTGCTGAAGAAAACCTTGAACTCCTGGCGCAGATGCGCGCTGGAGAATTTGCCGACGGTAGTCGCGTTCTACGGGCGCGGATAGACATGGCATCGCCCAATCTACACCTGCGGGATCCCGCTCTATACCGGATTCGCCACCAGACGCACCACAATACCGGGGATACCTGGTGCATCTACCCGATGTACGACTTTACCCATCCCCTGTCAGACGCTATCGAAGGGGTGACCCATTCGCTGTGTACTCTCGAATTTGAGGACAACCGGGCTCTGTATGATTGGGTACTTGAACACGTATCGATCCCGTCACGTCCTTACCAGACCGAGTTCTCCCGTCTGTCACTGGAATACACGGTAGTCAGCAAGCGGCTTTTGACTACCTTGGTCAGCGAGCGTGTGGTCGATGGCTGGGATGATCCACGCATGCCGACCCTCTCCGGACTGCGGCGGCGAGGTTATTCGCCCGCCTCACTTCGGGACTTTTGCAACCGGATCGGTGTCACACGCAATCAGCAGCACGTTGAACTCAGCGTGCTGGAAAACTGTGCCCGTGAGGATCTTGATCGGACCGCCGCGCGGGCCTTTGCAGTCATTCGCCCTCTCAAACTGGTAATCGACAACTACCCACAAGACCAGGAAGAATTCTTTGAGGCCGCCAACCATCCGGCGGACCCCTCTCGTGGCTCAAGGGCTGTGGGTTTCTGCCGCGAACTCTATATCGAACATGACGACTTCATCGAAGATCCACCGCGAAAATTCTTTCGCCTCTCTCCTGGACGCGAAGTGCGACTACGCTATGCCTACCTGGTTACGTGTACCAAGGTAATCCACGATGAGCAGGGCAACGTCACGCAAGTGCACTGCACTTATGACCCTCAAAGCCGTGGCGGCAATCCCGCTGACGGCCGCAAGGTCAAAGGTACCATTCATTGGACCTCAGTCCGTCACAGTAAAAAAGCGCAGATTCGGCTGTATCAGCCGCTGTTCAAAGATTCGCAGCCGCGCTTCTCTTCTCCGGACAATCTTCACGATAGTCTTAATGAAAATTCACTAGTCACGATAGATGATGCACAAATTGAGCCAAGCCTGGTAGAGGCCGCTGTGGGCAATACCTTCCAGTTCGAACGCCTTGGTTACTTTTGTGTTGACCGCGATAGCGCGCCAGAACAAATGATATTTAACCGAACTGTTCCTTTGCGCGATACCTGGGCGCGGGTAAAGGCGCGCTGAGCAGAAACTATTCGAGCACGGTTTAGTCTGGAGTTCGGATCAGATCCCGGCTGAGCCGACGAGTTGCCCACCAGGAACCAACATTCGCTTGTAGTACCAAAGCGCTTGGCGTCACCACCAGAGTGAGCACCGTGGCAAAACTCAGGCCAAAAACGATCGAGGTGGCTAATTGTGTCCACCACTGCGTAGAGGGCGCACCCTGGGTCACCTCTCGTGAAAGGAAATCTATATTAATACCAAGCATCATCGGCAACAGTCCCAGTATGGTTGTCACCGTAGTTAGCATCACTGGACGCAACCGCTGAGCCCCGCTACGCAGCACCGCCTCCACTGGATCTGCGATGGTCTGACGAAGTCGCGCATAGGTATCAATCAGAACAATATTATTGTTGACCACAATGCCGGCGAGAGCAATCACACCAATGCCGTTCATAACGATGCCAAAAGGTGATCCGGTAGCCATTAAACCAATCAGCACTCCGACCGTAGACATCACTACAGCGAAAAGTATCAGTAAGGCTTGATAGAAACTGTTGAACTGCGTTACCAGTATCAGCCCCATCACGAACAAGGCCACCAAGAAAGCCTTACCCAGGAACGCCTTGGCCTTGGCCTGCTCTTCATCTTCACCCTTAAATGTCACCTGGATCCGAGGATCAAGAGGAGACTTCGCCAGCCACGACTCTAGCTCTTGCAATTTGGCGTCGGCCAGCACCCCGTCATCAACATCGGCTTTGACTGTGATTACTCTAAACCCATCAACGCGCTTTAGCATCCCAGTTTTTTGGCGAGCCTCACGCACCACAAAGTTCGAGACCGGTACTG
>JAPKAJ010000190.1 GCA_028825345.1 Arenicellales bacterium
GTGTCTGCATCTACGATTTTAATGCCGACTGTGGGCAATCCACTCTGATCGGATGATAACTGTTTCCGAATTAGCCATTTCATATTAACTGATGCCCTTCACTATACACTGGATACACTTAAAAACGATTGAACCAATATGGCCTAATTTATTGGTCAAGCCATTTCTTTTCAAAGGCCCAAACTTTATCGAATCCCATCAACTTGCTGAACCCGGTGAAATCATAGAGCGGGGTTTTCAATCCAGGACTGCTTCCCGTCTCCTTCAAGTGCATGTACACTGATTCGACTGCCTTGCCGGCAGCGAGAAACGCAGTGCCAGGGAATATTGCCATCTGGTAACCGATTTCTTGTAATTGCTGGGCGGACAATACTGGTGTATTTCCACCTTCTACCATATTTGCCATCAACGGCCGGTCAATCTGGCGGCAGATCTGGGTCATTTCCTTGATCGACTCGGGGGCTTCGACAAACACAACATCTGCGCCCGCTTGCGCAATAGCCTGGCCGCGCCGAATCGCCTCGGCAAGGCCGTGCTGAGACCGAGCGTCAGTTCGACCAATCACCAGGAAGTCATCGGACTCCCGGCTTGCAACAGCAACTTTGATCTTGGCAACCATATCCTCAATCGGAATCACCCTGCGGTCGGGCGTATGACCACATTTCTTGGGAAGCTCCTGATCCTCCAGTTGTATCGCCACCGCGCCTGCTCGCTCGTAACCTCGCACGGTATGTTCGACATTCAATAATCCACCGTAGCCGGTGTCGCCATCGGCAATAAGTGGAGTGAGGGTTCCTTGCGCAATTTTCGCTACGCAATTGACCATCTCGGCATAACTCGCAAGGCCCGCATCAGGTAAGCCGAGGCTCGAAGCAGCCACCCCGTACCCAGTCATGTAGAGTCCCGGAAACGCCATGCGGTCGGCAACTCTTGCGGAGATTAGATCAAACACTCCGGGCAAGGTCATGTATTCGCCTTGCCGGAGACGATCCGCAAACTCTTTTCTTTTTTTTGCGTTCATTGCTGCTTAACTCCAAAATCCCAGGGTGACAATCAAATACACAGGCCCAAAACCATACTGTTTCCCGAGTGCTGGCCAGGGCATCTTGGCTGACCAATATCGCACTTGATATGCTAAGAATACAACCGTTATGAAAAAAGCTATTTATTCCCTGGGGCTGGGTGCCATAGGTGGTGCAGTCGGGGCTTACCTGAACATTCCGCTGGGATGGCTGCTCGGCGCTATGGTGGCAAACATTGTGGCCAGCATGCAAGGTGTATCCCTTGCAATACCCCAATGGCTAAGGTCAATCGCATTTATCGGGCTTGGGGCCATGCTCGGGACCGCATTCTCGCCAGAACTGCTGGATCGTATTCATCGATGGACTGTCACCATGGCCGGAATGCTCTGTTACCTGGCTATAGCGATTCCCTGCGCCTTTTTTTACGGGCGCAAGGTCACGGGGTTCGACAAGCTGACGGCAGCTTTTTCCAGCATTCCCGGCGGTTTGGGGGTGATGGTAATTCTCGGCGCGAGTGCAGGCGCAAATCCGCGGACAACGGCACTTGCACATACAGCTAGGCTCGCCACGATTTTGATGGTTCTGCCCTTTTTATTGCACCAACTGATCGGGATTGATCTCGACGCGCCAGTAGCAGCGAATAGACCCATAGCCTCTATTACTCTCGCCAACGCCGGCCTGTTTATTTCACTTGCCGCACTTGGTTCGTTGATTGCCAAGGCTCTGCGCCTACCCTCCCCTTACTTGTTGGGTCCATTGATTCTCATCGGCAGCACACAGGTGACCGATTTAACAGATTTTTCTATACCGATAGGTTTTATCAACGTGACCCAGGTGATTATTGGCGCCGGCATCGGCACGGCATTCTCCGGCGCAAAGCCACACGAGTTGTTTAAAACCTTTATGCTTTCCAGCGGCCTTACTTTGCTGCTACTGGCTTTAGTAATTTTATTTGCCTACGTATTCAACGTTTGGACCGGTATCGGCTTCGCAGCCTTGCTCCTGGCCTTTGTACCCGGGGGCCTCGCAGAGATCGGCATGCTTGCTTTGATATTGAATATAGATCCGGTGTTTGTGGCCTCACACCACGCCGTACGGGTATTATTGATTACCGTGACGGTGCCGCTATTGGCGTCGCGCTGGCTGAAACGCCAAGAACGTCGAGGACAGAAGTAACGCTTAAGCGAATCGTTCGCTCCAATCAGTCGTGCAAAACGTCACTTCCCAAAATATGGCCTCACAAACTGAGCAAACAACCCTACAGACCCTTAAGGAGATTCAGACACAACTCGCGTCATACCCCACTCCTGTCGCGGGCTGTGATGAGCAATTCAACTATTTGCTGGCCGAGCGCGAACGATTGACTAAACGGCTCAGCCAGATACGTGATGGGATTCATTTTACTCCCCCATCGCCCTAGCCACTGGATTGCTAGTGCCTCTTGGGTTTCACTAAAGACTGGTATCTCAAGTCCCGGATCACTAGCACCTCGGGGGTTTCACTAAAGGCTGACATCTGAAACTCCGGGTCGCAGGGGCCGCCGTTGCTGCACAGATATGATCTCAGCTGTACCGAATGCGCGGATCAAGCCAAGCGTAAGACAGATCCACGAGGAGGTTAACCAAAGCGGACACAGTGACAACGATCATCACCAGCGCTTGAATCATATTGTAATCAGCGTACAGCACCGAATCTACGAGCAATCTGCCTAAACCATTCAAATTAAACACCTGTTCAGTAACAACGAGCCCTCCCATAAAAAAAGAAAACTCGATGCCGATAATAGTAATCACCGGCAAAAACGAATTTCTCAATGCATGGCGATTGAGAATAATCTTCTCCGTGAGACCTTTGGTTCGCGCAGTTCGAATGTAGTCCTCACGCAGAACCTCAAGCAGGGCCGAGCGGGTCATTCGGGTCACGACTGCACAATAGCGGTACCCTGCTACCAACGCTGGCCAGATCAGTTGAGACATATTGCCCCAGAAATCATCGAATGGAGAAACATAATAGATCGGGGGCATCCATGGTTCGCCGAACCATGCCTGGGAAAAAATCAAAAATCCCAGGATAATCAAGATGCCGAGCCAGAAGGATGGCATCGCTACCCCCGCGATAGCAATGGTACGAACCAGGTAATCGATCCAGGTATTTTGTCTCAAGGCCGCAACGATACCTAACGGTACAGCAATGAGAAGCGTGACGACGGTCGCCATCACCGCTAACTGTAGTGATAACGCGAAACGCAGATCCAACTCCTCTATGATCGGACGCCCGGTCCACATAGAAACACCGAAATCAAAAGACAGAACACCTCGCATAAAATGTAAGAACTGTACATGCAGGGGCTCATTCAGGCCCAGCCTGTCTCGGCAGAGTTCAAGAAGTGTGGGATCAAGATCGGTGCCGTAGTCCACCCACCTGGCTAAACAGATGTCACCCGGGATGACACGCATGAGAAAGAATATCAAGACACCCGCCCCAAGAAGGGTTGGAATCATGAGAACAACGCGTTTTACTATGTACGGTCGCAAGAGCAGGAATCCCACGCAGAACTATCCGTAATTGGCCAAAACAACACCGACAACGCACCTTAGCAGATTCCACTCTGGCGTTGATCTTGTTCGCCAGTTCTTACTCACTCTAGGAGCAATAGGCGCACCTGTTACTCCGTCAGTCAGTCAGTGCGAGGGGCCATAAAGCGCCAAAGGCCCGCAAAAGCAATTAATCTTTGAAAGCGAGTGATGCTCAGCCGAGATGGGGCTACGAATCCTCCCGCCACAGTTGTGTATCCGGCGCCGGCCCACCTCGTTCATGGTGCACTCTTCGTTGGACTAAAGCCCATATTAACGACAGGACCCAAATAATCGTCAACGTCGATGCTGGGCGGGGTCGGCCAACGCGAACTGCTAGGACAATAATATTCCGCGCAGACGATGATACCTGCACTGCCATTCTGGCCGATACACCGAAGCTGCTTAGAGGCCGGACCCGGAATTATGGTTTAGCCGTTTGTTATGGTTATTGCCGACTTACTGGTTCCGGAATTTCAAACATGACGGGTAACCCCTCCGTCTACGACCAAACTCTGTCCGGTAATGTATCCAGCCCCATCCGAGAGCAAAAAAGCAGTGGTTTTTGCAATCTCATCAACAGTACCAACCCGTCCCATCGGGATGCCCTTGGTAACCTCGTCCTTATGCGGCAAGCTGTCAATAAATCCAGGTAAAACGTTATTCATACGGATATTATCCTTGGCGTAGCGATCCGCATACAGTTTGGAATAGACGGACAATCCCGCCCGCAGCGTGCAGGAGATGGGTAATGCTTGTTCGGGTTCGAACGCGGCAAAAGTTGAGATATTCACCCAGGCACCGGTGCCTTGTTTTTGCATCACTGGGGTAATCAGCCGGGTCATCCGGACCACATTTAAAATCAGCATATTAAAACCTGCCTGCCACGCTTGATCGTCTAGCGAAAGAAGCTCGCCTTTTGGCGGGTGAGCCGTATGATTGACGACGGCATCAATTCTGCCGTAACGCTCGAGCGTCGCATCAACCAAACGTTCAAGGTCTGCCGCCTCGGTTACCGAACCCCGCAATCCAACGCCTCCAAATTCCTGCGCCAGGTTTTCGCAGGCATCGC
>JAPKAJ010000191.1 GCA_028825345.1 Arenicellales bacterium
AAGAAGTCGCGGTCGCCCGCTTCTTCTTGTGGGCAACGGTTTTATTACTTAGTAACGGTTTCCACCGCCGCCGCCACCGCCGCCGTAACCACCGCGGCCACCGCCGCCACCACCACCACGGGGGCGTTCTTCGCGGGGTCGTGCTTTGTTGACAGTCAATGAGCGACCGCCGACATCACGACCATTAAGTTCATCAATAGCTTTTTGGCCGGCGTCTTCACCGGACATTTCGACAAAAGCGAATCCTTTGGAGCGGCCAGTGTCTCTGTCCATGATGAGTTTGGCACTGGTAACGTCGCCAAACTCGGAAAACATTGCGTTAAGGTCTTCCTCGGTCACGCTATACGATAGATTTCCAACATAGATATTCATAAATCAAAAAAGTCTCTTGTAGGTCAGGGAAATGCCCGGGACGCTGGGATAAAACCCATTGCTAAGGGCGGATAAAATGAATGGATACGGGAGGCGAAGTGAAGAAACTGGATTGCGTTTTTTTAGAGCTTTCAGCAGATCTACAGGCATTCGCCTGTAGCCATTCGGTCAAAGGGCTAAGTATTTCGGCCACTTGCGATGAACACTAACCCAGCAAAAACCATAAAGCAATCATTATTTCTGGTGCGAACCACTGATTTTCCAGACCTTGTGTCGAATCTTAATCTTGCCTTGATGACCAAACTGTCACGCTTATAGACCAACTGACCGGCGATAATGGCAGGACTGTTTCAGTATGGGATAAAAATTGACTCGTATTACTGACAAACTGGCTTACCGTCGCCGGCGTTTTATCGCGGGCGCGCTGGGGCTTTGTACTCTGGGAGGGTTTGGGGCACTACGCTATGGTGGACACTGGCCTCGGTCCGAGGCAAATGCTGATAAGGCACCGGTACCCGCCGTGGCGGGGGCCGATGCAGTGGTTCTTCACAATACGGGCAAACGGTTAACCAGCAAGCGCGCGGCGACTCACTACAACAACGCTTACGAGTTTGGCTGGAACAAGACTGATCCCTACCGTGAGTCCGGTGCGTTCCAGATGACACCCTGGGCGGTTAGCTTCGACGGGCTATGTGCCAAGCCCGGCACATTCGATATCGACGAGCTGATGGGCATGCCTTTCAGTCATCTTGAGGAGCGGGTTTACGATTTTCGCTGCGTTGAAGCCTGGTCGATGGTGATTCCTTACAACGGCCGACCGTTGAGCGATATCATCCGCGCGGTAGAGCCGTTAGCGTCAGCGCGTTACGTTGCCTTTACCAGTGTCTTGCGTCCCGAGGAGATGCCAGGCCAGGCGTCGGCCTTTAGCACCTTGGATTGGCCCTACGTGGAAGCGCTGACTATTAAAGAGGCTATGCATCCTCTGACCTTTGCCACTTTTGGTGTTTACGGCGATCGCGAACTGCCCCAGAACGGGTTGCCTTTTCGCATCACTGTTCCGTGGAAGTACGGCTTTAAGTCGCCCAAGTTCATTGTTCGCATCACCTTCACTGAAGAGCGCCCAATGGCAACGTGGAATCTGGAAAATCCGCAAGAGTATGGCTGGTTCAGCAACGTCTACCCGGATATTTCTCATCCGCGTTGGAGCCAGGCAACCGAGCGGCGCATCTGGGATGACGGCGAGATCGAGCGTATCCCCTCAAGACCGTACAACGGGTATGCTGACCAGGTAGCGCAGTTGTACCCAGGAGCGGCGCAGCAGTACCGTTGATTCGTCTTGTCGCACACCTGGTTTTGGCAACCCCGGCGGTTGTTCTGGCGCTGGCCTGGCAGGGGCGGGCGCTGGGGGTCGATCCACAAAAATCCCTGATCTGGGAAACCGGAATCTGGACGTTCAACCTGCTGTTACTGGTGTTACTTTTGCCACGCGTGGCACGCTGGGCACATTGGCCGGCGTTGCTACGCTACCGGCGCGCTGTAGGCCTGTGGGTTTTTACCTATGCTAGCGCGCATTTTTTATTCTTTCTTTCTTTTTTGCTGGGTTGGGATTTTCCCCGGCTGGCCGAAGAGATTGTAAAGCGGCCGTATGTGTTGCTGGGTTTTGCAGCCTGGCTGACCTTATTCGCACTGGCGTTGACTTCAACGCGTGGTGCGATGCGCCGATTGGGCCGTCACTGGAAGCGCCTGCACAGCGCGGTCTACATAGCGCTGGCCCTGGTAGCGGTGCATTACCTGTTGATGATCCGAAGCGATTGGGCGTGGCCGGTCAGTTATGCCTCTTTGGCACTTTTGATGCTGGCGCTTCGGCTGCGCCGCGGCAAATTGGTGCGCGGCTGATTCAGCCGAGTCGGTCGCGTGCCCGCTGCGCCGAATCCGGGTCAAGAAAGCCTTTGAGTGTGGCTTGGGTTTCGATCGCCATCGCGCCCTCAAGATCAGTATCGGCCGCCTCGCGCAATGCCTGCTTAAGATCACCGACCGGACCCGGCGGCAAAGCTGCAATACGTTGCGTCAGTGCGCGGGCTTCATCATCGACCGCGCCCGGGTCAACCACTTGCCAGTCGAATCCCAGTTCGGATGCGTCGTTCGCTGAGTATTGCTCGCCGAGCAGGATCAGTCGCCGGGCTTTTTGCAATCCGATCTGCTGTGTCAGCAGACGGGTTACAGCGCCGGTGACAAAGATACCCAGCGAGATCTCGGGAAAGAAATACCGCGTATCGCGCGACATGACGACGAAGTCGCAGTTGATCACCCACTCGAGTCCGCCACCCACCGCCCAGCCGTGGATTGCACCGATGACCATCTTGCGGTTAAGGCACAGGGCGCGGGTCACATCCTGGATGCGCTCGATGTAGGCACGAGTCTCGGTCTCGGTGCCCACCTGGCTGTCAAACTCTTTAAGATCATCGCCTGCGCAAAAAGCCCGCCCGGTACCACGCAGGATGATGGCATGCACGGCCGGGTCGGCATTGGCGCGCATCAGCGCGGCCGTCAGATCCTCCAGCAATGCCCGGTTGATGGCATTAAGTCGCTCGGGGCGGTTTAAGGTGACGCTCGCGACCGTATCGGTCACTTCGTACAAAACAG
The DNA here is from genome assembly GCA_028825345.1 of Arenicellales bacterium. Lineage (GTDB taxonomy): Bacteria > Pseudomonadota > Gammaproteobacteria > Arenicellales > UBA868 > UBA868. The sequence continues at coordinate 3,016 of JAPKAJ010000191.1, forward strand.
TTTGGGTCATCAGTTGTACTCCCGGATCACGCGACGGGTCTTGCCCTCGTTACGACCAAGCGCTCCGCCCGGTAACAGCGTAAGCAAGACCCCCAGACGCAAAGTATCACTGAGGCGCCGGCTGAGTTGTGCACTCAGTTCGTCGCTCAGCGGGTTATTGTCGGCCAGCTCTACCTCCAGCGGCAGTCGGTCGTAAGGCGGTGGGTGAGGCAGGCGAATGCGGTATTCACCATTGAGTTCTTCACAGCGGTTGATGGCCGCAACGACCACCGATGGAAAGGCGTTGACCCCACGTACCACGATCATGTCGTCGGTGCGCCCGATGACCTGAAAGCGCGGCGCGCCACGGCCGCAGGCGCAGCGATCAGTGGCGCCAAGGCGTATCAGGTCGCCGCTGCGAAAGCGCAACAGCGGCTGACATTCACGGTCGAGGTGGGTCAGCACCAGTTCGCCCTCACTGCCGGCCTCCCAGGGGACCACCGTCGTTTGTCCGGGCACCACCAGTTCCGGATGCGCGACATCCATGGCCATGAAATGCAGGTCGTTCTGCAGCGTGCACTGACCGGCAAAATTACACAGGAAATCACTCACACCGTAATTGGAGTTCATTGCCTGCATTCCCCACACGTCTGCCAACCGCTGGCGAAAAACCGGATCATCCAGGCCTGGCTCACCACCCATAAAGGCTTTGCGCAAGCCCAGATCTGAAGGGGCCATTGCCGGGGACTGCTCTGCCAGTACCTGCGCCAGTCGGGCCGGGTAGGATGGCGTGCACGAGATGGCGTTGATGCCCAACTCGCGGATCGTTTGGATCAAAAGCGCCGTGTGGCCAGTGCCAAAAGGCACCACCAGGGCGCCGGTCGCTTCCAACCCCAGGTGATCGGTCAACCCGCCCATCCACAGCTGGTAATTCAGGCAGTGGACGACGATGTCGCCAGGTCCCAGTCCTGCCGCCGACTGCGCGCGTCCGGCCACCTTGGCCTGCAGCTTTGCATCATGGGGCGACAGTGCAAGATTCATCGCCTGGCCCGAAGTGCCCGAGGTGCGGTGCAGCCGGGTCACGCGATTCCTGGGGTGGGCGAGGTAGCTGCCAAATGGCGGGTAGGCCGCCTGGTCGGCACGCAACTGCTCCTTGTCGGTAAAGGGCATTTGGGCAATGTCTGCTAAAGAGGTCGGCAGGGTCAGCGGCGCCTGCGGGTGATGGCGCTGGTAAAACGCCGAGCCGGCAAAGCGCTCGCGCTGCACCTGCCAGCGTGCCGCACGCTCACTAACAAGTGCATCCGGCAGAGCAAACTCGGCGTTGTCAGTACAGGGCATCGCGGCGCAAGATTCCTTCAGTGTTTGTTGTGCCAGTAGCCATCGGGATCGTCAGCGAAGCGTCCCAGGTAAGGCCCGTGGCAGCGATAGCCCATCAGGTTCTGTACGGTGCGCGAGTAACCTTGCGCTTTCTCGCGCGGCACCGTCAGGTAGTGGTTTACTTCCTGGCGCAACCAGCCCAGCGCGTAGGTTGTGACCAGTCCCATGCGCGGCACCGTCGAGCGGTTGGCGCCGCCGCCGTGCCAGGTAGCGCCCAGGTAAAAAAGGGCGCTGCCGCGATTCATCGTTGCCTGCACGGTT
>JAPKAJ010000192.1 GCA_028825345.1 Arenicellales bacterium
CGTTTTTTATATTTCATCGATCTATTGTAGTTAAAAGTGTCCACTTCCCCTAATCTGAGACATCGTAAGTTGGAGTTTTCTGTGGCAATGAACACGGGAGACTGCAAGAGTATAGGCAGCATTAACGCCCATTATAGCTGTGACGCGGCGACCAAATTGTCGGCAACAACGGCCGAGTGGCGCGAGGGATAGTGGTGATTCGCACGAAGATGCATGATCGGATGTCTTTCTAATGTTGAGCGGCCAGGTGACGGGTCAGGTCGGGCCTGACAATATGGCCTCGACCAAAATCTGAACGCGCAGCCCCTCCTCTGGGGTTGCCAGGCTGTTTGGCTTGCCTTCACAAAGCAGGACAAGATCATCAAGCTGGGCTTTCAGGCTGGTTGCGCGCGGATCTTCCCGGATCTGGCCGACCGGAACATAAGGCCCGCCATCCGAGGCCGCGTCGAGGTGGAATTCGCTGATGCGCCTGCTTACAACCGAACCTTTGATCGTTAGTTCCTGCCGATCTGGCTGCGCGCCGCCGACACTTCCCATGATGGTAACAGGAAGGCCGGTTTCAGTTTCCAAACGGGCGGCCACATGGGTTTCGCAAAGGTCCTGTCGATTGGGGTAGTCAGCCCGCGACCACACAATGTGCAGTGGCCCCAGAATTCGTTCGCTAAAGAAAAGGAAATGGGAGATGACCTCTCGGGTCATGCCACCTTCGGCGCGAAAGCGAAGCCAGTCCGCGCCCAGCTGCCATTGGCGCGGCCACGCCGCATAGGTCACCACGATATCTGCGCCCGCAAGATCACCCAGCGCCCCGGCCTGCGAATCCTTGGAGACATTGGCCAATGCGTCACCTGCCGCCTGAGTGAAGTTGACCGCGGTCGGCACGCCGGATTTTGCAAGCCGTTCAACCAGATCCCGGCTTTCTGCGATGTCCACACCCAGAGGCTTTTCCAGAAAGACGCCCTTACCAGCCAAAGCAGCCATCAAGGCATAGGCCTTGCGCGGCTTTGGAGGGCAGGCCAGATAGACCAGATCGGCGGTTTCGATTGCGGCTTGCGCGCTGTCTGCAATGACAGCTTGCGGGGCAAGCTGCGTCGACAGAGTGCAGGCTGCGGCGTCCGGGTCCCACATGGCAACCACGTCGAACTGTGGGTGGATTTCCATATGTTCGACCATGCGCCGACCCATTATTCCAAGGCCGATTACTGCTGTTTTGATCACTGTTCGAGTCTTTCTTTCAAGGCGCTGTTATAACGGAAACGGAACGCGGCCAGGCCGGCCGTCCATCAAAGTTCATCAAAACCCTGGTAAAACCGGTTCCAGGTTGGTGAGATCAGGATTTCGTTAATACAAACATGCGCCGGCATCTCGGCAACAAAGCGCACGGTGTCAGCAAGGTCCTGCCCCTGAAGCATGCGGTCCATGTCTTTCGTGGATGGCGGGGTGGGTCGGTTTTTCAGGATGTCGGTAGACACCTCGCCCGGCATGATGACGGTTGATCTTATTCCGGCCCCGCCTTTTTCGGTATTGATCGTTTCCCCCAAGGCGAGCACCGCCCTTTTGCTGGCATTATATGACGCCCCGGTCAGGCGGCCAACGAAGCGGCCGGCCCAGCTTGAGATCAGAATCATCAATCCGCCGCCTGAGGCGCAACTGGAGTTGCCATAGTGCACACTCGGCGAAGCGATAAACAGCGTATTGCCCTTGCCCTTTATTGTTGCGTGGAGTAAGTCGGTCAATACACTTGTCAAATCAAAATTGACAGCACAACACCATTAATAATAAGGGTATTGACCCCTTAATTTGACTGGAATTTAATACCGCGCAGCTCGTGCTGCTGTCACTCTAAATTTTAGTATTTAGCGTCCTGCACTTGAATTTATTGTCAGAGCATTAATGTTCTGAGAACTCACTAATCCTGTGACACTTATTTTCATATGCCTAATCAAAAGGCAAATCACAATGGGGGAACACATCGATTGTTTCGCTGATAGCAATGTTGCCGCTGGGCGCATAAGCCCAACTGGGTAATACCATTGAATACGTTCCCATTCCGCCGGCAACGATTAGCATGATCTGGCTGGGGTCTCGTATCGCGTGTATTTTCTCGTCATCGTCAGGATGTACGAAATTTAGACCTCCGTAGAGTGCATCTGCAACCTCTTTAGTCACGAAGGCGCGCTGTTGAATGTGGCCGCATATGCGGGCCCGGTCGAAACCCGCCTTTGCCAGTAAAGTAGCATGCTCGGGGTTCAGTACGACGACCACACAACCGTCACCGTAGCGGTACACATTATTGCTGCCCGGATTGGCGACCACACCGGCGACGGTTTTGATTAGTCGCTCTGCATCATTCCGTACATCACCGGTAGGTTCCATGACCAGCGAATGGGGTGCTTCAACGCCGACTACTGTAATGACACTTTCATCCGCTGGAAATCCTTGGGCGACATGGAAGGGCTCGAAGGGTGATCGCTCTTCGGCCTCTGCGAAGCAGGCGGTAAACTTGCCCGGGGTACTGAAGACGGCCGCTCCGCAGTGGCTCAGGTGTGCGAGGAACTGGGTCTGCCAGTCCACGTGATTGCCCGGTTCAATACTCTGATTGAGCACCTCCGCCATACTCCTGATCTTGCCCAACACCTCGATGCCATGGAGGCCTACCGTGCCCATTACGGTGAATCACAGCCTTGATACGGGCCCTGTCAAACCATCTCAGCAACAGTCTCTCATTGATGAATCCACACCAAGAATGGACCACGAAACTCTAATTGGTGTCCCAATCGCCAAGAAATAGCATACTACTTTACTTCCCATCCTCTGCACCGACTCCAGGGACGGATACGGCCGGGGCCAATAACAACTAGATAAAATATCGCTGTTGGGTTAGTTTTTGCCTATGGCCACACCCGATTTTCAAACAGATCTGCTTGCACTTCCAATTCGTCAAGATCGCGAACGGCCCAGGTGTTCAGCACTATGGCCAAGTTGCCCCCACTTTTGGAGCAACCTGGGACGGCTACGCCAGGAGTTGACATGGGGTATCGAATCCTGCCGGCGGGCCCAATGTGCATACCGACAACCAGCGGTTCTACTGGCGGTAATCCTGTTATTTGGACTTCTCGCCGGTCAAGTGGCTGGCGCCGACTCACACATTCCGGATGATCCCGATGAACTCCGAGGAGCCTACGATACCGCGTTCCAGGTCATGTATCAGGACCCTGCTGACCTCGACAAAGCAACCTCGTATATCGAACTCGCAATCGCGATAGGTGACCTGGAGGGGGCTGTCGCGGCACTGGAGAGGATGCTGATTTTTGAGCCAGATCTTCCGCAGGTTCGTATGGATCTGGGTTTTCTCTATATTCAGCTGGGTTCTCTCGGCATGGCCCAGGCCTATCTCAGTGATGTTCTATTGGAAACCGACCTGCCGGATGACACACGCAGTCTTGTGGAATCAACGTTAAAGGACATCAGTAAGCAGTCCGCAGCCCATAAGTTCTCTGGCACGGTCGCTGCTACGGCACGCTACCAGACCAACGCCAACGCCGGACCTGACAATACAGCCATCGTGCTGTTCGGCAGACCGGCACTGCTGGGAAAAGAGTTCACCGAACAGGCAGATTCGGACGGGTCGCTAGCCCTACAACTCGGTTATGAGTATGACTTCCAAGTTCTCCCGGAGCGCACCTTTAATATTGATTTAAACACTCTTGTTGGCCAGCAGGCTGAACAGAGTCAGTTGGACGCATGGTTCGTTGAACTGCAGGCAGGCCCTAGGCTGCATTTTGATCAGGAAGAGGCCCAGGATCTTGAGGTGCGCCCCTACCTCTCGGGTAACCAGTACGTCACAGATGACGAGACCGTAACGGGGATCGGTGGTGGTCTTGACCTTACCTACCGAGCCGGTGAGATGAACTGGGCTCTTCAATCATCGTATCTGGCGCAGAGTTACCAGTCACAGGCCGCCCTCGACGGCTACACAGCCTGGGTCACTCTGGGTCCCCAGATTCGCCTGGGCGCGCAAGCGTTGGCATCCCTGACAGGTGTTATTCGACAGGTTGGGGCAAAGGTGGCGTATGAGGATAGCTTGGAATATGGCGTGGGTATCACGCTACAATACGCGTTCAACGCCCCGTTCTGGTTATCGGCTTTGCCCTGGAGTGTATCGGCTACTCTGTCGCCCACCTGGAAGTCCTATAATGCAGCCAATCCCACCATCGATCCTGACCATATTCGCCGCGATCAGTCGACTCAGGGGATGCTCTTGCTCAACGTGCCAGTTAGTGCCAATATCGGCTTAGTCCTGTCTGCTGGGGCGGGTCGTATCGGCTCAAATATCCCCAACTATGAAAACGAAAATTACTACACAAGTGTTGGAATCCAGGCAAATTTCTGACAACCGTCACGGATACAGACAGCTTGGTTACAGATCTCGGCGTGGCGTTCTAGTAGCGGTTCTCTTCCTGCTCGCCGTGGTGCTTGGGCCTATAGAAAAAGCCGGGGCAGCCCAGACAGAACGGGAAGTGGGGGTGGCTGCGGCGGCCACGACGCAGGCCGTCGGCATTCCACCGGTCTCCGCAGAACGGGTGCTGAATCCGGGCGTGAAGATCCTTCTGGATGAGCAGGTCAGGACTGACG
>JAPKAJ010000193.1 GCA_028825345.1 Arenicellales bacterium
ATTTCAGATGGATTCGCAGGAATCAGCGCGAGAGGTTTCTCCCCAGGCAATTTTGGATGCCGCGCGCGTATTTGAAGAGCGCATTCCGTTTAATCGGGTACTTGGACTGCGGTTTGAAAAACTCGATGAGTTCGATGTAGTGGTGCGGTTCGAAATGCGCGATGAACTGGTGGGAAATTTCACCCGCGGTAATCTGCATGGTGGGGTGATCTCCAGCACACTGGATGTCGTCGGCGGGCTGGTCGCGTTTATTTCGTTACTAAAACGAGAGGGCGTTCAGTCGCTGGAAGACGAAGCGGAAAAATTTTCTCGGATGGGCACGATCGACCTGCGGGTAGATTACCTGCGCCCTGGTTTGGGACAGTCATTTTCAGCTAAGGGCTTTGTCTTGCGTACTGGGCGCAAAGTGGCGGTTACAAGAATGGAACTGCATAACGACGAGGACTCACTGATTGCTGTTGGCACCGGGGCTTACAGTATTTCTTAAGTCGTGCGGACCTCTGCTCAGCCTTAGTGCGGATGCTATAGTAGTAGGGCTTGCAACTGATAAATCCTTATCCGATATGGCCGAAACCCCGCCTGCGACAGGCGCTTCCTTAGCTCCAGGCGAGCAGTTGCGAAAGGCCCGTCAGGGCTATCACTGGACGGTTGAAGATGTCGCGGCCAACCTGAACCTTACCGCGGATGTTGTTCGCGCACTCGAGTCTGGTGATCATTCAGCTTTGCCCGAGGCGATTTTTGTTCGCGGGTATCTTCGCGCCTATGCGCGGCTGATGGAGATTAATGAAAACGAAGTACTGGAAAGTACTGATCGGGATGCTACGGGAAGCCTCGGTTCAGTTGTTCCCGTTATCGGCAAGGAGGCCTTCAAAGAGAAAAAAGGGCGCCGATGGCTTCAGTTTTCAACCGCTCCGCGAAGGGGCCGCTGGCGAAAGACAGCCCTTGCCACCATTTTGATCGTGCTCGTTGTGCTGGCTGCCTGGTGGTTCAGCGGCTTGCGTGCACCGGTAGAGAATCTGATCAACTCTCCCGGTGGCGCTACTGGAACCTCTGGGGTAATCACCATTCCGCTTAATACCAACGACTGACCTCACAGTTGTGCGTTAGTCCCGGCTCGGAGGGTTTCGGCCCTCTCTCTAATGGCTTGGGCTCAGAATCCGCGCCATCATCGGTGCATCTATATTGCCGCCGCTCAGTATCACGCCAACACGTCCTTGAACCCTGACCGCCCCACTTAGTAACGCAGCCAGGCCAAGCGCCCCGGAAGGCTCAACCACTACCCGTGCAGTTTCAAACAGTAATCGGGTGGCTTCGATAATCGCCTCCTCCGGCACGCTGACAATATCATCCACTGTCTTTCGTATGATGGCAAAAGTCATTTTTCCCAAAGATTCGGTACGGGTTCCGTCGGCGATAGTTTGAGGATTTTGAACCCTTTCGATCCGGCCGCTACGAAAGGATCGCACTGCATCATCGGCTGATTCGGGTTCAACCCCAATAACTGAGCAACCCGGCGAAAGAGCGCGCGCGCTCAATGCCGAACCGCTGAGGAGTCCGCCGCCACCACAGGGAACCAGCAGCGTTTTCAGCGGCCCACAAGAATTGATCAATTCCATCGCTGCAGTTCCTTGGCCGGCAATGATGTGAGGGTGATCAAAAGGGGGTACCAGGACGCAGCCGGTTTCTCGAATTATATTGTCGGTCAACGCTTCGCGCTTATGTTTGGTTGGGTCGTATGCTATGACCCGGGAAGCATAACGCTCAGTACCATCGCGCTTGATTTGTGGTGCGTCGTTTGGCATCACCACGGTAGTGTCGATACCCAAGTATTTCCCAGCCAGCGCAACCGCCTGGGCATGATTGCCGGAGGAATGCGTGATGACGCCACGCGAACGCTGCTCCGGCGTCAACCGGCTCATGGTATTCCAGGCGCCGCGGAACTTGAAAGCGCTGATATGCTGCAGATTCTCACATTTAAGAAAAAGCTTCATGCCCAATCTGTCATCGAGAGGGGTATCGGCCAGCACGGGTGTTTTTCGGGCTACGCCGTCCAGACGGCTGGCAGCAGAAACAATGTCTGTATAAGTTGGAAGCATGGGCTCCATCAGAGGCGTGTCATCGAGACTTGTTATCAAGTGCAGGTACTCGGGTCGGTGGGTTAACTACAGCCAAACTGATCAATTTCTTTGGCTCACTTCCCGTTACAATCCGGGAAAAATACACCAGTGTCAAATTATGAATGAATCTTCCACCCCGCCTCTAGAGATAGAGACTGGCGCAGCGCCGGTCTTTTCTATTATCTGGCTGCATGGCCTAGGCGCCGATAGCCGAGATTTCGAACAACTGCCGCAGATGTTGAATCTACCTCGACAGTTGCCGATCCGGTTCATTCTGCCGGACGCACCCCATCGACCGATTACCTTAAATGGCGGTATGGTTATGCGCGGATGGTATGACCTGACCGGTATGGAGATCGTTAAGCAAGAAGACGTATCAGGCCTGGACGAGTCGACAGGAATTGTCGACTCGCTAGTGGCCAGAGAATGCGCCCGTGGGGTGCCAAGATCACAGATCGTTGTTGGCGGATTCTCCCAGGGTGGGGCGGTAGCGTTGCATTATGGGCTGCGTTGCGAAGAGGCGCTGGCGGGGATTGTCGGTTTATCGACCTACCTGCCGCTGTCGGGTCAATTGGCTCAAAGGGTTCATCCCAATGCCCTTAGCACGCCAATCTTTCTTGCCCATGGCCTTTTTGATCCAGTGCTGGCTTTACCTTTGGGTGAGGCAAGCCGCCAGATTCTGGAGGATAACGGTTGTGACGTCACCTGGCACACTTATCCGATGCCTCACAGCGTAGCGCCCGAAGAAATGACTGATCTATCTGCCTGGTTGTCGGCGCGTGTCTGGCCCGAGGTTGCGATGGGCTAGATTGCGTTTTGCTCGTCGATTGAGCGTTGCCGATGCTCAAGTTGATCTAGCGCCTCGCGTATGCGTGGCAGATAAGGATTAATGGCCAAAGCGTCGCGAAATGCCTGTGTCGCGGGACGAAACTGACCCTGACGCAAAAAGATTAGCCCCAGTCCGGACAGTGCTCCAAAATGCCGTGGCTCCAGTCGTAAGACCTCTTTGATATCCCGGATCGACCTGTCGTAGGCCTTCGCCAGAAAAAGTACCGTGGCTCTCTTGTTCCATCCCTCGGCAAAATCTGGGGCACGATCGATCACCTCGCTGAAATACTGATAAGCAGAACGATAGCGTTTTGCTGACATAGCTTGTGCACCTTGCGCCATGGCGTTCGCTACGGCGGGATTGCCCACTTCTCGCCACAGACTCCAGATTTCCCCCGTAATTCGGTCAGCAGTGGCTTGATCGGGGGCAGTTTTCAATTGTGAAAACAGAGGGCCCAGGCCGGGATGGTCTTGATCCGCAGATGTTTTTACTGCTGAGAGGGCCATGCAAACAGCCATCACCCAGGCGATGGTTCTACTGGTGGTTCTGCTGGGTAGCTTCATTGTGCAGAAGCGATCAGGCGCAGTGCCTGGGCGTGTAGCGCCGGATTAGCACTTGCCAGCGCCTGTCCGGCAGAATCGAAAGTCAGCGTCCCGCCTTGCCAGTCGCTTATGCAGCCGCCCGCACCTTCGATCACCGGGACCAAAGCCAAGTAGTCGAAGCGACCTAATCCGGCCTCCATCACTAAGTCGGTGTAGCCCAGTGCCAACAGGCCATAGGCATAGCAGTCGGCGCCAAACTGGCGAAATCGCACAGCTTCACTCATTCGACAAAAAATCTGCCATTCCTGCGGATCAAACATATCCACGGTGGTGGCGTTCAACGTGGCGTCAGCCAGCGCATTGGTTTCGGCTACTTTGCAGGGGTAGCCGTTGTGGAGAGTGGTTTGGTCTTGAACTCCGATCCAACGTTCGTCCAGTGCTGGCATATCGATAATGCCCAGCACTGGCTTGCGCTGGTAAAGCAGAGCGATCAGGCAACCGAAGGTAGGCTTACCGGTCGTAAAACTCTTGGTGCCATCAATAGGATCCAGAACCCATAGCCATCTTGTATCAGTTCCGGTCAGGCCTTCTTCTTCGCCGTATACACCATGATCGGGATAGCGCTGTCCGATAGCTTTGCGCAAGTGCTGCTCGATCTCAAGATCGGCAATGGTTACCGGCGTACCATCGGATTTGCTGGATACTGCGTGTGGTTGGCGAAAAAACTTGTTGCTTATCCTACGGGCATCGTCTGCCAGTGACGAAGCAAAAAGAACGAGGTCCTGGTCCGGTACAAGAGGCATAGGTGCGCCCAATAAGAGAAGTATCTGGGCACCAACATTAGTGCCTTCGCTTAGCTAGTGCAATCTCCAATGGCGCAGATTATCTCAACAGCGGCATATCGTTGAGTGAGTCGGGTGGGATCAGCGAGTAAACTCGGGCTGGATAACAACGCTCCAGAGCATCACGGTACTTGCCAGCAGTCCAATCAGGGCGACCATGCCAACGGCGGGTGAAGTCCTGACAAGTCGGCCCGGCAGGGCTCTTGCCAGGTGGAGCCTGTCAAGATGTATTGTTGCCCTCTAATGTAATGCGCTCAGGTGTGGCCAGTCTCGCCAAGAGCCTCTCGCGC
>JAPKAJ010000016.1 GCA_028825345.1 Arenicellales bacterium
GCCGCAGCACTTTAACTACCACCTCGGTGCTGTCTTGCACCGAGGTGGTAGTTAAAGTGCTGCGGCCCGGGATCGAGAAGGTGATTGAGCAGGATCTTCAGTTGCTCTACCAGTTGGCACGGCTGGCCGACAGGCACTGGCCGAACGCCAGGCGCTTGCGCCCGCTTGAGGTTGTCGATGATTACGACAAAACGATCCACGACGAGCTCGATATGATGCGCGAAGGCGCAAACGCCAGCCAGCTGCGTAGCAACTTTCTGGATTCAGATATGATCTACGTGCCCCAGATCTATTGGGACCACAGCTGTCGCGAGGTCCTGGTGATGGAGCGTGTCGAGGGTATTCCGATACGCGATATCGATGCGATCCGGGCCGCTGGCATAGATTTGCGCAAGTTGGCCCATAACGGCGTTGAGATCTTTTTTACCCAGGCATTTCGTGATGGCTTCTTTCATGCCGATATGCATCCGGGTAATATTTTTGTCAGCCCGCAAGGCCAGTATCGGGCAGTTGATTTTGGCATCATGGGCACGCTCGCCGAAGCCGACAAACGCTATCTTGCTGAGAATCTGCTTGCGTTTTTTAACCGTGATTACCGGGCAGTCGCTATGGCTCACCTGCGCGCGGGCTGGGTGCCGGCCACCACCCGCCCGGAAGAATTCGAGGCCGCTGTGCGCACGGTCTGCGAACCGATCTTTGCCCGGCCGATCAGTGAGATCTCTTTTGGCCATCTGGTGATTCGCCTATTCCAGGTTGCTCGACGTTTCGATATGCCGGTACAGCCGCAATTGGTGCTGCTGCAAAAGACTTTGCTCAATATAGAAGGCCTTGGCCGGCAGCTCTATCCCGAGCTGGATCTATGGGAGACGGCGAAGCCTTTTCTTGAGCGCTGGATGCGTGAGCAGGTTGGGCCGCGGGCTCTGGCCCGGGCACTGCGCCGTGAACTGCCCACGGTCTTACCGTTACTGCCAGAGTTGCCGGGCCTGGTTCACGAATTGTTGCGACGCCAGCGCGACGGTCAGCTGGTGATTCGTACCGGGAGTGACAATGCTGAGCAGCTCGCACGCGATTTAAAACACCGCACCCGCCAGCGCGATGGTCTGATGCTGGGCGGTGGATTGCTGCTGGGCGCAATCGTCTTGTTTCTGGGGTCCGAGGTTCTGGCTCTGGGGATGCTGGCCACTGCAGGTGCTGGGATGCTGACGGTTTGTGGGGCGTTGCTGATTGGGATTTTCAGCCTGGGTCGCTAGAAGAACAACTTTAAGTAGCGCGTTTGCCACCGGCGCGATTGATGATGGTCGCTGAATCGGCTAATCCCTAGTTTTTTACTTGGTTTTTGTTACCAAAATCCCTATAATGCTACTCAGGAATTAAAGCGTTGTAATCAGTCGAAAAACCAGTTGTTTGGCACTTTTTGCCATAACAGGTCAAAACGCTTCCGGAAAAACGTATCGTATTCGTATTATTTATAAGGAGATAATAGATATGCGCCTGACTACCAAGGGTCGTTACGCGGTCACTGCCATGTTGGATCTGGCACTACAGGAGGGTAGACGGCCGGTTACGCTCCAGGATATTGCTGTGAACCAGGAGATATCACTGTCCTACCTGGAGCAACTTTTCGCTCGTTTGCGCCGCAATGGGTTGGTCCGCGGTACTCGTGGCCCCGGTGGCGGTTATCGCCTGGCCAAAGAGCTGGATCTGATCTCTATCGCCTCGATCATCTCGGCGGTCGATGAGAAGGCCGATATGACCCGCTGCGGTGGTGAAGCCAACTGCCAGGATGGCGAGAAATGTCTGACCCACGAGCTGTGGGCCGAGCTCAGTGAGAAAATATTCGAGTTCCTGGATGGTATTTCACTGGGTGATCTGGTGCGACGACCAGAAGTGCTCGAGGTTGCCGAGCGCCAAGAAGTGGTGCGCCAGGGTCTGCGTTCAGGTCGCTTGAAGACTGTGGTGGTCGAGGCAAGTTCGTTGATCAGTAGCAATTGAATTAACCTCAAACTGTAATCAAGGAAACGCAATGAATATGCCAGTGACAGACCTGGATGAACTGGTTGGTCGTGAGTACAAGGAAGGCTTTGTCACGGACATCGAAGCTGATACCTTGCCGCCTGGCCTGGATGAAGACGTCATCCGTTTTCTTTCTGCCAAAAAAGATGAGCCCGAATTCGTTCTTGAGTGGCGACTGGACGCTTTTCGCCGTTGGCAGAACATGAAGCAGCCCAACTGGGCCCAGGTTCGCCACGCCCCCATAGACTTCCAGGCGATCAGTTACTACTCGGCACCTAAGAGTGACGCGGATCGACCCAAGAGTCTCGACGAAATAGATCCTAAATTGCTGGAGACCTACGACAAGCTGGGCATTCCGCTGGAGGAGCAAAAGGCTCTGTCCGGAATTGCGGTCGATGCGGTGTTCGACAGTGTGTCGGTCGCGACCACCTTTAAGGATAAGTTGGCCAAAATCGGGGTCATTTTCTGCCCTTTGTCCGAGGCGTTGGCAAACCACCCAGAGCTGGTCCGCCAGTATCTGGGCTCAGTGGTCCCCTCGGCAGACAATTTCTATGCCGCTTTGAACTCGGCTGTTTTCACTGAAGGCTCTTTCGTCTATATACCCAAGGGCGTGCGCTGCCCGATGGAACTGTCCACGTATTTTCGGATCAATGCGCTCAATACGGGTCAGTTCGAGCGCACCCTGATTATCGCGGACGAGGGCAGCTACGTGAGTTACCTCGAAGGCTGCACAGCACCGATGCGCGATGAAAACCAGTTGCACGCGGCCGTGGTCGAGCTGGTGGCACTTAAGGACGCTCAAATCAAATATTCCACAGTGCAGAACTGGTATCCGGGTGACGAGGAAGGTCGTGGCGGGATCTACAACTTTGTAACCAAACGGGGCGTGTGTCGTGGGGACAATGCCAAGATCTCCTGGACCCAGGTCGAAACCGGTTCGGCTATTACCTGGAAATACCCCAGCGTTCTGCTTGAAGGCGATTCTTCAGTCGGCGAGTTCTACTCTGTGGCTTTGACCAATCACTGCCAACAGGCGGACACCGGAACCAAGATGGTGCACATCGGCCGCAATACCTCCAGCACCATTATCTCCAAGGGCATCTCTGCCGGGCGTGGACAGAATGCCTACCGCGGTCTGGTCAAGGTGCTAAAGGGTGCCGAGAATGCGCGTAACTATTCTCAGTGTGACTCGTTGCTGATGGGAGATCGTTGCGGCGCACATACTTTTCCTTACCTCGAAGTAAAAAACCCAACAGCCACGGTCGAGCATGAAGCGACAACTTCCAAGATCGGCGAGGATCAGCTGTTTTACTGTCGCCAGCGAGGTCTTTCAGAAGAAGACGCTGTGTCGCTGATCGTGAACGGCTTTTGCAAAGAAGTGTTTCGTGAATTACCGATGGAATTCGCGGTCGAGGCACAAAAACTTCTCAGCATCAGCCTGGAAGGTGCCGTTGGCTGACCCCATATAGGGGTCTTTCGGCCACAACATGGCTAATGCGGATTGCGCCGGGCACAGTCCGGGCCTGCACAGCACAACCCCCAAACCCAGATACTGGAGAACCTGACGATCATATGTTGAAGATAAGCAAGCTGACCGTAACGGTCGATGGAAAGACGATACTCAATGGTTTGGACCTTGAGGTCGGACCCGGTGAGGTGCATGCCATCATGGGGCCCAATGGCTCAGGCAAAAGTACCCTGGCCAATGTGATTGCTGGCCGCGAGGGTTACCAGGTGACCGGCGGATCGGTCAGTTTTCTCGGCCAGGACCTGTTGTCGCTGGCACCGGAGAAGCGTGCCCGTGAGGGGGTTTTCCTTGCTTTTCAGTATCCGGTGGAAATCCCTGGAGTTGCCAATGTGTACCTGCTCAAGGAGGCGGTCAACGCGACGCGCCAGCACCGTGGCGAGGAAAAACTGGATGCCATGGATTTTCTGAAACTGGTGCGCGAGAAGCTCAAGTTGCTGCAGATGAAAGAAGAATTCCTGTACCGCTCGGTTAACGAAGGCTTTTCCGGAGGCGAGAAAAAGCGCAACGAGATCTTCCAGATGGCGATGCTTGAACCACGTCTTGCAGTACTCGATGAAACCGATTCAGGATTAGATATTGATGCGCTGAAAGTCGTAGCCGGTGGCGTCAACGCGCTGCGTAGCCCGGATCGCTCGGTGATCCTGGTGACGCATTACCAGCGACTGCTTGACTACATCGTACCCGACCGGGTGCACGTGTTGGCCGAGGGGCGCATTGTGCGCTCTGGAGACAAGCGCCTTGCACTCGAGCTCGAAGCACAAGGTTACGGCTGGGTTGAATCGGACCCCAGTGCGGTCTCGGCAGCGTGAGCGAAGGGACAGCAAATGTTGCGGCCTATGTGGCAGCCCAGCGCGAACAGGCGCCGGCACTGCCGGCGTTTGGAACGCCATCGCTTGATGCCAGCCGGGCGCAGGCACTGGAGTCTCTCTGCCAGCTTGGCTTGCCCAGTCAGCGTGACGAGGACTGGAAATACACCTCGACCCGGGCGATTACGCGCGCTGCGTTTACCCCAGCCGTCGCTGGTGCGCCGTGTCCGCGCGAGTTTGTTAGCCAAACGACAATCGATGGCCTCGATGCCTGGCGGCTGGTATTTGCTGATGGGTTTTGGCAGCCAGAGCTGTCGCTGCTCGATGACCTGCCCGAGGGTGTACAGATATCAGGTCTTGGCCAGTCGCTGGGGAGCGAGCCACAGCGTATAGCCGCCCTGCTCGGTAGCGCGCTTGGGCAGACCCCGCATGGCTTTATTGCCATGAATTCGGCATTCATCGGCGATGGTGCGCTCATTGAGATCGCCCCGGATACCCGGGTCGACAAGCCCATAGAACTGCTCTTCATCTCCGGCTGTAGCGGTGAGGGTTTTCTCAGCCTGCCGCGAAATCTGGTGGTCATGGGCGCAGGCAGTCAGGCTACGGTTATCGAGCGCCATGTCTCACTGGCCGACGAAAGATTATTAAGCAATTCGGTTTCAGAGCTGATCCTCGCTGACAATGCGTCCCTCAACTACCAGGGCGTACAGCAGGTGGCCCCACGTGGATTTCATGTGGGTGGCATGTTTGCTCGACTGGGTCGCTCGGCCCGACTCCAAGCAACGACAGTGACGATGAGTGGCGCCCTGGTGCGCAATGACGCTCTGGTCAATCTGGATGACGAGGGTGGTTTTGCGAGTCTTGATGGCTTGTACCTGGCTTTTGGCCGTAGCCACGTTGATAACCACACACACATTACGCACAACGCGCCTCATTGTGTCAGCCGCGAACACTACAAGGGTGTTCTGGGTGATCGCGGCCACGCTGTATTTCATGGTCGTATCGTGGTGCAGCCGGGCGCGCAGAAAACCGATTCGGTGCAAAACAACCAGAACCTGCTGCTCTCCGCCGATGCGGAAATCGATACCAAGCCGCAGCTGGAGATTTATGCTGATGACGTCAAATGTGCCCATGGTGCGACGGTTGGACAACTGGACGAAACCGCGGTGTTCTACCTGATGTCCCGCGGCATCGACCGTCAGGCGGCCCGGCGGATGTTGACCCAGGCTTTTGCAGCTGACGTGCTCAATCGTATTGAGCTCCCAGCACTGCGCTCCTATCTCGAAGCCCAAGCGGTGCAGCGCCTTTCATCGGAGCAGGTTCGCCAATCTGAGTCCTGATGAATTCGGCTGCGCTTAACCAAAACCCGCCAGCACTCGATGCGTACGCGTTGCGTGCGGATTTCCCGGCATTGGCCCAGCAGATAAATGGCCATCCGCTGGTCTACCTGGACAATGGCGCGACTACCCAAAAACCCCAAGCGGTTATCGATGCCGCAGCGGATTTCTATTCCCACGATAACGCCAATGTGCATCGCGGTGTGCATCGTCTGAGCCAGCGGGCCAGCGATCGTTTTGACGGCGCCCGTGAGAAAGTGCGCGCTTTTATCAATGCGCCATCGTGCGCCGAGGTGATCTTTACCCAGGGCACCACCGGTGCTATCAACCTGGTGGCCCAGAGCTACGGCCGGTCAATACTGAAAAAGGCAGACGAAGTGCTGGTCAGTGCGATGGAGCACCATGCCAATATTGTGCCCTGGCAATTGTTGTGCGAGGAAACCGGTGCGACCCTTAAGGTGGCGCCAATGAACAATAACGCAGAGTTGTTGCTTGAGGATTTTGCCAACCTGCTCTCAGAAAAAACACGCATCGTTGCGCTGACCCATGTCTCGAACGCGCTCGGCACCATCAACCCGATCCAGCAACTGACCCGACAGGCGCACCAGGCCGGCGCAGTGGTCCTGATCGATGGCGCCCAGTCGGTAGCGCATGGGCCGGTCGACGTGCAGTCTCTGGGCTGTGATTTTTTTGCGTTCTCGGGGCACAAACTTTATGGCCCGACCGGCATCGGGGTACTGTATGGCCGCGAGGCGCTGCTTGAGGCGATGCCGCCCTGGCTGGGTGGCGGCGACATGATCCGCACGGTCAGCTTCGAAGGCTCCACCTGGAATGCATTGCCTTACAAGTTTGAGGCGGGAACCCCACACATTGCCGGGGTGGTAGGCCTGGGCGCCGCCATTGATTACCTTAACGCCATTGGGCTCCAATCAATTAGCGCCCACGAACAGGCGCTACTGGCGCTGGCGACGCAGCGGGCCCACTCGCAACCGGGCATGCGCATTATCGGCAACGCGAGCGACAAGGCAGCCATCGTGTCCTTCGAGCTGGAAGGTATTCATCCGCATGATGTGGGCACGATTCTTGACAGTGTCGGCGTGGCTATTCGAACCGGCCACCATTGCGCTATGCCGGTAATGAAGTTTTTCGATGTGCCGGCAACGGCCCGCGCCTCTTTCGGCCTGTACAATACCGCTGAGGATATCAACGCGCTGTTTGACGCCATCACTAAAACGCAGTCTCTGTTTTCCCGATGAACGACCTGCGCGATCTCTATCAGGAAGTGATCTTTGATCACAACCGTAGCCCGCGCAATTTCGGTATGCTCGAGCATCCAACACACCAGGCACACGGTGTTAATCCTTTGTGCGGCGATGAGCTCACGGTGTCCCTGGTATTGGATAAGGACGGGGTGATCGAAGACCTGCGTTTTCAGGGCCGCGGTTGTGCGATCTCTACCGCGTCGGCATCGATCATGACAGAAACACTGAAAGGGCTTTCCGTACCGGAGGCCGATCGTTACTTCGACGCTTTCCACGCGATGGCAACCGGCCAGACCCCATCACAGACGGATCTGCCGGCTTTGGCCAAGCTCGAAGTGTTAAGCGGTGTGCGTGATTATCCGGTGCGGGTTAAGTGTGCAACCCTGGCCTGGCATACCTTTCGCTCGGCACTGCACAACGCCAGTGCCAGCGTGACCACCGAGTAATAGTGCACGGTTAACTTACAAAATACGGAACTACGGATGATAGAAACACCAGCCGAAACCAACCAGTCTGACCCCGCGACGTCTCCAGCCGTGCAGAGCGATGACATTGAATCTGACTCCGCCGATGGGGCAGCTGACAACCCGCCTTCGATCAGCCTGCAATCGGTCGCCGAGGATGATTCGCTTCTGGAGCGGGTGATCAGCGGGGTGCGGGAGGTATTCGATCCCGAGATTCCGCTCAACATATATGACCTCGGTTTGATTTACCGTATCGACATCAGTGCCGATAACCAGGTGGCCATCGATATGACCCTGACATCTCCGATGTGCCCGGTGGCAGGCTCCCTGCCAGGCGAAGTCGAGAATGCAGCACGCGGGGTTACGGGAGTTGCCGATGTGGTTGTTGAACTGGTCTGGGATCCGCCGTGGGACCCCGAAGTCATGAGCGAGGCGGCGCGTCTTGAACTGGGATTTTTCTGATGGGTGAATGGGCCAGTGTCGCCCGGGTAGATGAGGTGACTGCGAGCGTTCCGCTGGTGGTAGATCTGGATGACGCTGCGGTCGTACTTGTCCTTGTTGATGACGAGATAATCGCCATAGAAGATATCTGCACCCACGACGGTGGCGATATCTCCGAGGGCTGCATTGTAGATGGGGCGATCGAATGTCCCCGCCATGGCGCTCGGTTCTGCCTCAGAACAGGCAAGGTATTGTCACCTCCGGCCTATGAGCCGTTACACGTGTTCCCGGTGCGCATCGAAGACGGCAAAGTCAGCGTGCGCGATGACCGCTGGGACTGATATACGACCGCATCGGGTTTAGCGCCGGCTGCGCCGCCGCCGGTAGCGCGTCACCAGCCACAGCACGGGCCCCAGCACAGCGATTTCCAAGCCAATGGCCAAAAGGTTGTGCCCCGAGAAAACTTGACCGATGAAGTCAGCCAATCCCGCGCCAGCACCGCCATGGTCAAAAGAGCTGAATATCGGCGCCGGAGATATAAAGTAGGCAGAACTGAATGGCCACAGGAGCGGGATGCCAAACGGCGCACCGGTATCGGCAGCGAGCCAATCACCCAGAAGATGACTCAAGTAGATGAAAAAGGCCAGCACGGTCCAGCGCGCCGGCAACCCTCGTGCGAACACCGCGACCGCTATGGCAAAAACCAGCGCTGCGGTAATCGAGTGCGAGGGCCCGTGATGAAAGCGGTTGGGATCACCCATCAGGATGCCGGGCAGAAAATCGAGGTCGGCTGCGCACGCTGCAAAAATCACCAACGCCGGCCGCCAGCGTTTGCGACCATCGGGCGCCCGGCGCAAGCCGGTTATGATGAATGCGAGAATCGAATGTCCAACTGGACTAGGCATCGGGAAGTACCAGGGGAATGAGCGAAAGCCAGTTGGAAACAAGCCGCGAGCACTATGCACTGCTGGTGCGGGTCACCACGCGCTGGAGTGATTATGACATGTTGGGTCACCTCAACAACGTGGAGTATTACCGTTACTTTGAGAGCGCGGTGCTGACTCTGCTGCGCGAGACCGGTCTGGACTGGCAAAGTGATCCGGTGATTCCTTTTGCCGTAGAAAACGGCTGTCGATTTTTGCAGCCAGTAGCGGTATCAGGGCATGTCGACGTGGGTGTGCGCATCACTAAACTGGGCAACAGCAGTGTGCGCTATGAAGTCGCCATATTCATGCCGACACAGGACACGCCCAGTGCCGAGGGCTTTTTTGTTCATGTGTTTGTCAACCGAAAGACCAGCCGGCCAACACCGCTGCCCGAACCGGTACGGTTGCATTTTGCCCAACAGATTGATGCGCTGAGCCGCGGCGAGTCGCGCCGGGTCGAGCATGCCCAGCTACTGCCGACAACGCCGTCGGCCGATGCGTAACTGAATGTAAACGAATATAACTGTATAACTAGTGTTAGGATTTTCCCAATTGAGGCCAAAGCCCGGATCTACCCAGCCATGACCCGCAAGCTGTTCATAAAAACATACGGTTGCCAGATGAACGATTACGACTCTGCTCGTATCGCTGATCTGATGGCCTCTTCACATAATATGACGCTCACTGATCAGCCGGAGCAGGCAGACATGCTGTTGCTCAATACCTGCTCGGTTCGCGAAAAAGCGCAGGAGAAAGTTTTTTCCCAGTTGGGCCGTTGGCGCGAGTGGAAAAATGATCGCCCAGAACTCGTGATCGGGGTGGGCGGCTGTGTGGCCAGTCAGGAGGGTGAACTCATACTGCGCCGGGC
Organism: Arenicellales bacterium; assembly: GCA_028825345.1. Classification (GTDB taxonomy): domain Bacteria; phylum Pseudomonadota; class Gammaproteobacteria; order Arenicellales; family UBA868; genus UBA868. The sequence continues at coordinate 9,646 of JAPKAJ010000016.1, forward strand.
CCCCTACGTGGATCTGGTGTTTGGACCTCAGACTTACCACCGCCTACCGGCAATGCTGGACGCGTTGATGCGCGACCGCCGACCACGGGTGGATATCAGTTTCCCCGAGATAGAAAAGTTCGATGCCCTGGTGCCACCGAGCAGTGACGGGCCGCGCGCCTTTGTCTCGATCATGGAAGGCTGTAGCAAGTACTGCACCTTCTGCGTGGTGCCCTATACCCGCGGTGAGGAATTCAGCAGACCCTTTGACGAGGTCATCACCGAGATTGTTGAACTCGCCGAACAGGGTGTTTGCGAGATTACCCTGCTGGGACAAAACGTAAACGCCTACATTGGTGCCCGTCACGGTGGCGGGGTAGTGGATTTTGCCGAGCTGCTGGTATATGCCGCCGAAGTGGATGGTATCGAGCGTTTGCGCTACACCACCTCGCATCCGGTGGATTTTTCACAGGCCTTAATTGACGTCTACGCTCAGGTGCCACAACTGGTAAGTCACCTGCATCTTCCGGTGCAAAGTGGTTCGGATCGGATTCTGGAGGCCATGAAGCGTCGCTATCAGATTGCCGATTACGAGCACATCATCGAGCGCCTGCGCGAGGTGCGACCTGATCTCAGTTTGTCATCGGATTTCATTGTTGGTTTTCCGGGCGAGACCGAGGCCGATTTCAGTGCCACCCTGGCGTTGATTGAGCGGGTGGGTTTTGATCATTCTTTCAGTTTTATTTACAGCGCACGCCCCGGGACACCGGCAGCGGAGCTGACTGATGCTGTGCCAGCAAAAGAAAAGCGCCAGCGCCTGGCGCGCTTGCAGGATCTGGTTTCCCGCCAGGCCGGGGCCATCAGTGCGGCCATGGTCGGCACCTGTCAGCGGATCCTGGTTGATGGTGTATCACGCAAAAACGCCGGGCACCTGAGCGGCCGTACCGAAAACAACCGGGTTGTCAATTTTGGCGCCGATGATGCCCGCATCGGACAGTTTGTTGATTTGCGTATTACCGAAGCTTTACCCAACTCGCTGCGCGCTGAAGCCATAGCCGCCGCCCCCAACTCTGCTATTATGACCCCTGTCTCCGTGGGAGTCGCAGCACCGGATTGAACGACCCAACCAGCCCTATTACCTTTCTTCTGGATCCCGAGGACAACGAGCGCCTCGCGGATCTTTGTGGTGAGCACGACACCTACCTCAAGCAGGTCGAAGCGGGACTCGGGGTACGCATATCACACCGTGGCCACCTTTTTTGTGTCGACGGGGGTGACCAGGATGTGCGCAATGCGCAGGATGTGTTGCTGGCCTTATATGCCGATACCGGCGTCTCCGGTACTTTGAGCCCAGACGGGGTGCACATGGCGATAGCGAACATCCCGCACGATAAGCTCAAGGGTCGCCAGAGCCCAGACGACATCGTAATACGCGTACGCAAGATCTTGATCCGCGGCAGGAGCCCCAGCCAGAAGCGTTACCTCAACAACATACTCAAACACGATATCAATTTTGGTGTCGGGCCCGCTGGTACCGGCAAGACATTTCTTGCGGTGGCCTGTGCGGTCCAGGCGCTGGCGGATGAGCAGGTCGAGCGCATTGTTCTGGTGCGCCCGGCAGTCGAGGCCGGCGAGCGGCTGGGCTTTTTGCCGGGCGACATCGGGCAGAAGGTTGATCCTTATCTGCGACCCCTGTACGACGCGCTTTACGAGATGCTTGGGTTCGACCGGGTTGTCCGGCTGATGGAGCGCAACGTCATTGAACTGGCGCCACTCGCCTACATGCGTGGGCGGACTTTGAGTGACGCTTTTGTCATATTGGATGAGGCGCAAAATACCACCGAGGCACAGATGAAGATGTTTCTCACGCGCTTGGGCTTTGGTGCGCGCGCGGTGATCACCGGCGATCCTTCGCAGGTGGATTTGCCGAGCAGTACCCGCTCCGGGTTGGTCCACGCCGTGTCGTTACTGTCGGCCGTTGAGGGGATCAGCGTGACCCGATTTACACCCAGTGACGTGGTGCGCCATCCTCTGGTGCAGCGCGTGGTAGAGGCTTATGACGGTGAGGGTTGTCCGGCTGAGTGAATCCACAAACTGATGTACAACTGGCCAGTCGCTGTGAAAACATGCCCTCACCCGATCAGATTCGCCACTGGACCGGGGCGGCTTTGCGTGCCCTGCAGTGCGATCAGGCCTGCCTGACTGTGCGTATGGTAGATGAGCCTGAAATGACCCAGCTCAATGAACGTTTTCGGGGCCAGTCGGGCCCGACCAACGTGTTGTCTTTTCCTTTTGAGACACCACCGGGGTTGCCAGAGCCAACTTCACAGCTGGGAGATATCGTGGTTTGTGCACCACTGGCCGAGCGCGAAGCGGCGACCCAGACAAAAGCTGTCGAGGCGCATTTTGCGCATCTGGTGGTTCATGGCGTGCTGCACTTGCGTGGGCACGATCACCAGGAAGAGCGCGAAGCACAAGAAATGGAAACACTCGAAAAAGTGATCCTTGCCGGCCTGGGTTTTAGCGACCCCTACCAGGGGGCTTGAGTTTTTCATGCCTATTGAGATCAAACCATCTGGCGAAGCCGCTCGGGGCAACGTGTTGCAACGCCTTGGCCATCTGTTGCGTGGTATCCCTTTTACCCGTAGCCAGTTGTTCACCACGCTGCGTGAAGCCCGGCAGCGTAACCTGCTGGATGACGATACCCTGCAAATGATGCGCCGGGTGGTCGAAGTATCAGACCTGCAGGTTGAGCAGGTCATGGTATCGCGTGGGCAGATGGTGACTGTCGATTCCCGGCAGACTCTGGACGACGTGCTGCCACTGATTACCGAATCTGCACATTCGCGTTTTCCGGTAACCGATGGCGACAAGGATGGCGTGATAGGCATTTTGCTGGCCAAGGATCTGCTGCACCAACTGCAAAGCAACGGCGGAGATGCACTGCCATGGGCCACATTGCTGCGCCCCGCGGTTTTTATTCCCGAAAGCAAGCGTCTCAATGTACTGCTGCAGGAATTTCGTGACAGCCGTAACCATATGGCGATCGTAGTCGACGAATATGGCGGGGTGGTTGGCTTGATTACTATTGAGGATGTGCTTGAGCAGATCGTCGGTAATATTGAAGACGAGCACGATGTCGATGGCGCCGTTGGCATGGTGTTGCGCCGTGGCTCAGATTTTTGCGTCATCAAGGCGATGCTGCCGATCGACAGCTTCAATCATCTATTCGGGCTCAATCTGGATCCGCTGGAATACGACACCATGGGTGGGTTGGTGACCGGAGCGTTGGGCCATGTGCCACGCCGCGGTGAGACTATCAAGGTGGAGGGTATTACGGCCGAGGTGTTAAGTGCCGATAGTCGTCGGCCGCGCCTGCTGCGTATTACCGACTTACCCTCTGGCGATTAAGCCCGCCCACCTGCAACGGTGATGCGCTTGTCCGGTGTCCGGTTTCGATTCTTGCTGGCGCTGGTGGCCGGGGCGCTCTACCCGCTTAGCTTTGCACCTTTGAATCTGGCGCCTCTGGCGCCTTTGTCATTGGCCATTCTTTTTTTTGTGTGGCGTTGTGCGTCGGCGCGTGAGGCCGGGGTGCTGGGCTTTGTTTTTGGCCTGGCAACCTTCGCGGTTGGTATCTCCTGGGTCTACGTCAGTTTGCACCAATACGGCAACATGCCCGCGCCGTTGGCGGCAGCCGCGGTGATGATTTTCGCCGGGCTGATGGCTATCTACCCGGCGCTGGCCGGCTGGGGTCAGGCGTGTTTCAGGCCTTTGTCGCCGGCGTTGCGCTGTATTACCGTCATGCCGGCATTGTGGGTGGCGGGCGAATGGCTGCGCGGCACACTGCTCAGCGGATTTCCCTGGCTGTACCTGGGTTACAGCCAGGTGGATACGCCACTGGCATCACTGCTGCCGCTGGTGGGCGCTCTTGGCGTTAGCCTGTGGGGCGCGCTTGCGGGCGGTGCATTGCTGCTGGTGGTGATGCAAAAAGGTCGCGAGCGTACCGGAGCACTGGCAGTGCTGGCAGTGCTGGCGATCGGGGTTGCACTGTCGCGTATCCCGGTGTTTGTGCAAGCCGTTGGCGAGCCCATCGAGGTTGCCGTTATCCAGAACAACATATCACTTAAGGACAAGTGGCAAAGCGGCCAGGCCCATGTAATAGCCACGCGCTACTTTGAGGCCAGCCGTCCACTGGCGGGCGTGGATCTGATTGTCTGGCCGGAGGGTGCACTGCCGGCTTATCTGGATCAGATCTCGGCAGGTTTTCTAAATGCACTGCGCCAGCACCCGTCCGACTTTCTCATCGGTCTGCTGGAGCGCTCAGAGTCGGCTTCCGGGTCGGATTACTACAATGCAGCGCTGGGTATCGGTGAGCAGCGCTCGCTGTATCGCAAGCACCAGCTGGTGCCTTTTGGCGAGTACCTGCCGCTTGCACCCCTGCTGGGGTGGCTACTGGATTACCTCAAGATCCCGATGTCTGATTTTTCAGCCGGCCCGGGTCAGCAAGCGCCGCTGCCGCTTGCCGGACAGCAGATCGGCGTCAGCATCTGCTATGAAGATGCCTTTTCTACCCGGATCAACACGGCGCTGCCGGATGCAACGGTATTGGCAAATCTCAGCGAAGACGCGTGGTTTGGCGATTCTCTTGCGCCACATCAGCGCTTGCAGATGGCCCGTGCCCGCGCCCTGGAAACCGGACGTCCCATGATCCGCTCCAGCAACAACGGCTTGTCATCGCTGATCGGGCCTGATGGGGTGGTTAATGCATTGGCGCCGCAGTTCGAGACTGCGGTTGTGCGTGGCACGGTACAACCCATGACGGGCGTTACCCCGGCCGTGCGTTATGGCAACCTCCCGGTAGGGCTGGCTTGCCTTTTTCTGCTGGGCATTGGGCTTTGGCGACGTAAAGTCGCGGCCGGCCACGCCTGATCGCGGTGCTAGACTGTGAGCATGGTTGGCAAGCACAAAAACCCGCTGGTCGTGGCGATCTCCTCGCGCGCACTGTTCGATCTTGAAAGCGGGCACAGGGTTTATATGGAAAAGGGTGTCGAGGCCTATTGTCGATACCAGGTCGAGCGCGAAGACGAGCGGCTTGAGCCCGGCGTGGCCTTTCCGTTGGCCCAGAAACTGCTGGCGCTCAACGACCCGGCCGATGAGGCCCGGCGGGTCGAAGTGGTGCTGATATCGCGAAACAGTGCCGATACCGGCTTGCGGATTTTCAATTCTATCGCCCATTACAACCTGGATATCACCCGCGCTGCTTTTTCCGGCGGCGAGAGCCCTTTTCGCTACGTGGCCCCGTTCAGCGCCGATCTGTATCTGTCTGCAGACCCGGCCAACGTCCGCCAGGCACTGGATTCGCACATCGCTGCCGCCACCATTTTGCCTTCGCGCGCCCACCACGATAACGATGGCCAGTTGCGTATTGCCTTTGATGGCGATGCCGTGCTTTTTGCCGATGATTCCGAACGCATCTACCAGTCCGAGGGCCTGGCGGCTTTTGCCGCAGCGGAGAAAAAAATGGCCGCTACACCCATGACTGGCGGGCCTTTTAGAAAGTTTTTGCAGTCGTTGCACGAGTTGCAGTCCCAGTGGCCACGGCACAAGGCCCCGATCCGCACGGCGCTTTTTACCGCCCGCAGCGCGCCAGCGCATGAGCGTGTGATCCGCACCTTGCGTGCCTGGGATATCTGGATTGACGAGGCAGTTTTTCTGGGGGGGCTAGACAAGGGCGAATTCCTGCGCACCTTCGGCGCCGATATTTTCTTTGATGACCAAAGCGGGCACTGCGAGTCGGCCCGCCAGTATGTCGCCACCGGTCATGTGCCGCACGGGGTGAGCAACGACGCCGCTTAAGCCTGCCCGGCGTGCCGGGCATTGATATAATCCCCCCGCTTAAGGGGCGGTCACCGCTTTGTTTTTACGTTTTTTCCTGCATAGGTTTGATATGAGACGAGTCCGATTTTTCCCCATGCTGTTGTGCTGTGTTTTGGGCGCAGCGCTGCCCACAACTTTTGCCGGCGCAGCTATTCCCACAGCGGTAGATGGCGAACCGCTCCCCAGTCTTGCGCCGATGCTGGAGCGGGTTTTGCCCTCAGTGGTCAATATCTATACCGAGGGACGGGTACGCGAGAGCCAGGGCCAGAGCCCATTTCAGTCTGATCCCTTTTTCGAAAAATTCTTTGGTGGCCCGCAGACCCAGCCCCGCGAACGGCGGGTCAGCGCCTTGGGCTCGGGGGTCATCATAAATGCCGAAAAGGGTTATGTGATCACCAACAGCCATGTCATTGAGGATGCCGAGCAGATCAGCGTTCGATTGCACGATGGCCGCTCCTTCGATGCCAAGCGTGTGGGTGTAGATAAGGCCGCGGATATCGCTGTTATCCAGATCCCTGCTGATCAGCTTCAGGCGATTCAAATGGGGGATTCTGATACCTTGCGAGTGGGCGACTTCGTGGTGGCCATCGGCAACCCTTTTGGCCTGGGCCAGACCGCGACCTCAGGGATAGTCAGTGCGCTGGGACGCACGGGCCTGCGCATCGAGGACTACGAAGATTTCATTCAGACCGATGCCTCGATCAACCAGGGCAACTCCGGTGGCGCGCTGGTGAATCTGCGCGGCGAACTGGTGGGTGTGAACACCGCTATTCTGGCGCCCGGGGGCGGCAATATCGGTATTGGGTTTGCCATCCCGGTAAACATGGTGGAGCTGTTGACCCGCCAGATCATCGATTATGGTGAAGTGCGCCGTGGCCGCCTCGGTGTCATTGTTCAAAACCTGACGGCTGAGCTTGCAGAGGCGCTGGATATCGATGCCACCAAAGGTGCAGTCATCTCGCAGGTGATGCCAGATTCGGCCGCTGAAGATGCCGGGCTGCGCGAAGGCGATGTGATCGTTGCCGTGGATGAACGAAAGATCGCCGGTGCCAGTGCCCTGCGCAATGTCATTGGATTGTTCCGGGCCGACGACGAGATTGAGATCTCCTACCTGCGCGATGGCGAGCGCTACAGCAAGCGCATTCGTATTCGCTCCATCGAGCCGCCCGCCGGGCAGGGCCTGCAGATCAGTGAGCGCCTGGAGGGCGCACGATTATCCGACGTCGACGGCGACGCCAGCCCGCAGGGCAAGCGCGGTGTACGCGTGGTAGAAGTGGCCCAGGGCAGCCCCGCCTGGCAGGCCGGGCTGCGCCAAGGTGATCTGATTATCTCGGTAAATAAGCAGCCGATCTACAGCCTGGAAGACGTGCAGCGCGCGGTCAAGAAGCAGGCCTCGATGCTGCTGCTTAATATTCACCGTGGCGAGTCGGCGCTTTTTATCGTGATCCGCTGAGTCTGCGTATCTGCAAGCGAGTTTCCCCACCCCAAACCCATAGCCAATAACCATGAAAGACAACCTGATCGCACCATCTATCTTGTCTGCCGATTTTGCCAGGCTGGGCCAGGAAGTCGACAACGTGCTGGCCGCCGGCGCCGACATTGTCCACTTTGATGTAATGGACAATCACTACGTGCCTAATCTCACCATTGGTCCGCTGGTGTGCCAAGCGTTGCGCAAACACGGGGTAACAGCCCCGATCGACGTGCATCTGATGATTCGCCCGGTGGATCGAATTATTCCCGATTTTGCTGCAGCTGGGGCCAGTTACATCACTTTTCACCCCGAAGGGAGCGAGCATGTCGATCGCACCTTGCAGTTGATTCGCGATGAGGGCTGCAAGGCCGGGCTGGTATTTAACCCAGCCACCCCGCTTACGCATTTGCAATATGTCATGGATAAAGTCGATATGGTGTTGCTGATGTCGGTGAATCCGGGCTTTGGCGGGCAGAGCTTTTTACCCTCAGCACTGGATAAATTGCGCCAGGCCCGCCAGTTGATCGATGAGTCTGGCCGGGACATCCGCCTGGAGATAGATGGCGGAGTAAAGGTAGACAATATTGGCGCTATCCACGCCGCCGGCGCCGATACATTTGTCGCGGGCTCGGCAATCTTCGGTGCGGCCCAAGCGCAAGACCCTAACGATTACGACAGCG
>JAPKAJ010000194.1 GCA_028825345.1 Arenicellales bacterium
AAGTGTTTGAGTTCAGCACGCTAAGCTCGGGCAACCGAATCCATGCTGAACTGCTGCGCCTGGCCAGAGCACATCGTGACGGTGACAACAGTGCGCAGATTATGCCTGCACCGACCCACGCCGATCTTGCCAGCCGTACCAACACAACCCGTGAAAGCGTAACCCGCGCGCTAAACCGGTTGAAAAAAGATGGTCTGATCGACACAAACCGCCAGTGCCTCACCGTGCACAACATCAACACTCTCACCATACTTGCCCAAGCAGCTGCCGAAGACTGAAACTGCCAGTTGTGAAGGGCTGGGCGAAATCGGCACCCAGGTCTGGTGCTAAAATCCTAACCAGTGTTTGTGCTCGCAAAAGCGGCAACCGATTGCCGAACCACTAAACAAATGACCGCTTTGTTGCACCGTGTCCGATATTTTGTGCATCGGCCTGTGTGTGCTGGTGCGATCGCTCGGTAGGATCAAAGCTGTATCTTATGAGCACACCCTTTTCACGTCGCGAATTTCTTGGATATCTCGCACTGGTCGGTGCCGGCGTTGGCGCCAATACGCTGGCTATGCGTGGTATGCGCATACCGCTGGCGCTGGAGCCTCGGGGCGCCCCGCACGCAGCACGCCACCCGGATAGGGGTTTCGTTGTCCATGGCAACGGCGCCTTCCCTTTGGCTATTGATGAAGATGCTTATGCATGGCGGGCATTTGCCCCAGAACCGGTGCTGCGCATTGAAGGAGATTTCAAAGTAACACTGGATAATGTTCACCCACTGGCGGCACTGGACGTCTCGGGTAGCGGTATTATCAGCGAAGAAAAGGTGACAGGCCTGATGCGTTCAGTCACTGGCAATAGTGCCAAGGGGGCTTTGACCTTGCGCTGGCGCGTGCCGTTCGCTCAGAGCTACCGCTTTGCCGCGATCGGCGACACCGGTGGCGACCACGAACTCGCCTGGGCTCTGCAACGGGCAAAGCAGCTGGGCGCACAGTTTCTGCTTCACCTGGGCGACCTCTATTACCAGCCCAATGATGACCTGAATGTTGCCCGCACGCTGTCCAGCGCCCCACTGCCCACTTACGCGACGATCGGCAACCATGATCTGCCACACAGCTTCGATGGCGAATTGAGTAACTGGTTTGAAACTAGTGTTGGCCCACGAAACACCAGCTTCAGCCTGGGAGGGGTCCAGTTTATTAATCTTGATACTGCTGCAGACACCATTCCCTGGTCAGGTGGCGCCCGTGGCGCCCTGCTACGCCAGATTCCATCGCTGGACCACAATCCGGGCATCCGGGACACCGTGGTCTTTACCCACCGACCGGTTACCGACCTTCGCCAAAACAAAGGCCCATCGACGGATCACAGTATCAAAAACTGGGGTGAAGACGCGTGGTTACATCGTGAACTCTTACGCCGCGGGGTGGGTGCGTTAATCAACGGCCATATCCATAGTTCTCTGGAGAAAGACGACCGCGGCCTGCGCACCTTTATCGCCGGAGAAGGCCTGGCTCATCTGGACATCGTGGCAAGCCAGGGCGCCATCGGCTGGCTTAATACTCCGGGTAACCGTGTCGCAAAAATACTCATTGGCGAAGTCATTCCTCAAGCACCGGTTCGCTACCATTGGGATGCCCTGGCCATGCCGCTGAGCGTGCATTGCAGTCAGCGCCTGAGAGAGGATATGGCAAAAATCCCAGGCCATTTCGACGAACTGCTGGCGCACCTGGAAACCGCCTGCAACAGCAGTTCCTGACCAACCCGAAGCCGACCGTATGAGCGACTGCACCATCGCAGTGCTAGACTGCCACCACAACGCCGGCCAGACCCAACGTGCCAGAGTCACTCAGGCCAAAGTCGTATCAACCAAGCTATACAGCAACAACCCCCAGCAGATCTACAGAGCCTGTCACATCTATGTTTGAGAAAATCGATTCAGGCCATCACCATCCGTCACGCCGTTCCAGCATCTACGTCAATCAGATAGTCAGCACTTCGTGGCCAGGTGATACTGCGCACTAATACCGCTTACGCGGCCGGCTCAGGCCTGCGCAAGAATGGCCAGGTCGTCGGCTGCTGACGGCGCAAAAGACCATGGGTTATCACCAGCGCCAGCAGCACCTGGCCCAGGCACTACGCAATAACGCTGGCCGGAGCATACGCCTTAGCAAACAGACCTCCAATCTTTTCCGTAACCGCAGCACACAGGACCAGCTGCTGGATGTCCGCGAATTCAACCACGTCCTCGCAATCGACCCCGATACCCACGTTATCGAAACCGAAGGCATGGTGACTTATGAGGCGCTGGTTGATGCCAGTGTGCGCCAGGGCCTGATGCCCGCGGTGGTACCACAACTCAAATCCATCACCATTGGCGGCGCGGTCGGTGGGATAGGCATTGAATCCTCGTCGTTTCGCTATGGCTTGGCGCATGAAACGGTGCTGGAAATGGATGTATTGCTCGGCAGCGGCGAGGTCATCTGTTGTACCCCCAACAACGAGTACCGCGACCTGTTTTTTGGCCTTGCCAACTCCTATGGGACGCTGGGGTACATTCTGCGCCTGAAGATCCAGGGCATACCCGTCAAGCCCTACGTGCGAGTGACCCACGTACGCTGTGCTGACTCACAGGAATTTTTCGACCGCGTTAACAAGGCCTGCCAGGGGTCATTCGATTTTGTCGACGGCGTGGTCTTTGCTCCCGGGGAGTATTACCTCGTGCTGGGTGAATTTACCGATGACGCGCCCTACACCAGTGATTACAGCTACCTGCAGATTTTCTACCGCTCAATTCGGGCGCGTAGTGAAGACTACCTCAGCGTGCGCGATTACCTGTGGCGCTGGGACACCGACTGGTTCTGGTGCTCGAAAAACCTCTATGCGCAGAGCCGCTTGATCCGCCAACTGCTCGGGCGCAAACGGTTGAACTCGATCACCTACCAAAAAGTCATGCGCTGGAACAGTCGGGTTGGCCTGACCCGCCGCCTTGGAACACTGAGCCGCCGGCATCGCGAGGCAGTCATACAGGATGTAGACATCCCGCTGGAAAACGCGCCGGCGTTTTTGTCGTTTTTTCAGCGTGAGATCGGAATACGTCCCATCTGGATCTGCCCGGCACGCCACGATGGCAGGCATGGCCACTACCCGCTTTTTCCGATGCGTGACGATACGCTGTATATTAATTTTGGCTTCTGGGACGCGGTGCGCACCGATTCGATGCACTCACAGGGCCACTTCAACCGCATGATCGAAGAAAAAGTAACTGACTTGGGCGGCATCAAATCGCTTTATTCCGACAGCTTCTATCCGGAGAAGGAATTCTGGGAACTCTACGGTGGTTATAACTACCGTCTACTCAAGGATCGCTACGACCCAGATCACACACTCAAGGATCTCTACCAGAAATGTGTGCTGCGCCAGTAACCATGGCGCACTTGAAAAAGGGTCCGACAGCAACCACCTGTAACAACGCCTTCCTGTTGTCTCACCCGCGCGCCACCCTTGGATTACGCCCTTAGGACCCACCAGCTCAGCAAAACCTACGCTAACGGTGTTATTGCTCTGAAAGGAGTCGATCTTGCCGTTGCGCAGGGTGACTTTTATGCGTTGCTGGGCCCCAATGGGGCAGGCAAGTCGACCGTCATTGGCATCCTGTGCTCGCTGGTGAACAAGACCGCAGGCAATGTGGAAATCTTCGGGGTCGATATAGACCGTGATTTTGCCCGGGCCAAATCCTTTCTCGGTGTGGTACCGCAGGAATTCAATTTCAATATCTTCGAGACGCCACTGCAGATCGTTCGCAACCAGGCCGGTTATTACGGTATCAACCGACAAACCGCGCTGACACAGGCAGAGAAATATTTGAAGTTGTTGGGTCTGTGGGACAAACGTGCTGAACGCGCGGGAGAACTCTCCGGCGGCTTTAAGCGTCGGCTTATGATTGCACGGGCGCTGGTCCACGAACCACGCCTGTTAATTCTTGACGAGCCTACCGCAGGCGTCGACATCGAGATCCGTCGCTCGATGTGGGATTTTCTGCGGCAGATCAACAGTGCCGGCACCACGATCATCCTAACCACCCATTATCTTGAAGAAGCCGAACGTCTGTGCCGCAACATCGGCATCATCAACCAGGGCACCCTGGTTGAAAACACTTCCATGCGCACGCTGTTGCGACAATTGAATGTGGAAACCTTTGTGCTCGATCTTGAACAACCACTCACAGTGGTACCGGCCTCGCTGGCGCACAACGCGCACATGGTGGATCCCACCACGCTGGAGATCGCTGTCGATCGAGATGACAGCCTGAATCATGTTTATGCCATGCTATCAGCGGCCAATATCAAGGTACTCAGCATGCGCAACAAATCCAATCGACTGGAACAGCTGTTCATCAACCTCGTCGGCCAGGCACCGGAAAGCAGTAAATGAACCCTCTCCAGCAACTGATTGCCTTTGTCACAATCGTAACCAAGGAGATCACCCGCTTTTTGCGCATCTGGCAACAGACGCTGGTGCCGCCAGCGATCTCAACCTTGCTGTACTTCGTGATATTCGGCAGTCTGATCGGCAA
>JAPKAJ010000195.1 GCA_028825345.1 Arenicellales bacterium
CATAACGTTTGGCAAACTGACGCATCAATCCACAAAAGAATAGATAGATCAGCAGGAATCCGCCAGAAAATAGAACCAGTGCGACACTGCCTACCGATCGGATTTCGCCAGTTAGAGTTCGATCCAATACGTGAGTCCACAAACGGGTCTCCAACAAGCCATCGAAGGTAACCGTCGCCAGTAACACGATGACCAGGACCATCATCGAGAAAGTGACTCGCTGATCGTTCAACAGCCCCAGCGCTGGCGGTCGCAGATTCCATTCCCAGCGGTCCGACGCGGCTCTAATGAGGCAGTGGTAACCGTTCACGCAATCTTTCGTTTTACCTCGACAAACTGGAATGGCACAGCTATTGATCAACGCCTTGTCATTGGCAACTCGTAGTTCCAGTGGTGCGAATCGAGCCAGTATTCCAAAGACGATGGAAAAGGTATCTGCGTTCTGTAACCAGACGTCGCGCCCGTATACGAACATTCCGGCCCATGTGACGAGCGCGTAAATAACGATCGCGACAGCTATATTTTCCGGTACGGTGCCATCAGCCCAGATTAATTCCGCCCAGAAAAATATCAGTAGTCCGGCGACTGCTGGCCACATAGCTAATATCGGCGGGTACGGGCGAGCCAAGGACAACTGGCCACCGCTCGTCAGACGAAAGAAAATCCACTCAGCCCAAGAGAAGATTGTTCGAAAAGGGTTAATAAGCGCCCATAAGTCCCCAATGAGGGCGCAGACGAATGCCACACCAACCCACCAGACCACCCAGACCATCACCGGCGCGAGGTTAGAAAACGGGTCTTGGTCCCCTGCGAATCCTGCCAGCACTGTTGCAACCAGGAAAATGACTGCCAATAGCCGGGCGGCTCCCAGTGGTAGCCAGTGCGCCAGGCCGCGCACAAGGCCAACCCTCAGCAGGTTTACGCGAGAATAGGTTGTTGCCGTCCTACGATCATGGTCAACCAGGCCAATAATCACGAAACTGAGTACGATTGTTGCACCGGCACCGATCACCCACAACCCTAACGGGATCGGCAAATCATAACGTTGTCTGAAACCATGAGCCACGACCGCTGGCGAAAATGCAACAGCACTCACCGCCAGGATAAATCTACACGCCGTACCCAAATGTTCTAAAACCTTGTTTGTCCGCATTGCACCTCCTGCAAGGACATCGAACGGGCTGCTTATTGTGAGGTTCTACCCTCACCGAAGTTAGTGATAAACGAATGCCAAAAAGTGAGTACCGCTTAACATCAGCTCTTGAGTAATTCGAGGGTATCTGATCTTCGCCCATCCGCATTAACTACAGTCGCGGTCGATATCACCCCAAGGCAATCGTGTACGACAAAGGATGGCCTTATCGATATCAGACTCAATGCCGATTGCATTTGTCAGGTCGACATCGGTCAAATCCGCACCACCCAACCTTGCACCGGTTAGATCGGCGCCCTGTAGAAAAGCGCCCGATAACTGTGCTTCGCGAAGATCAGCTTTCCTGAGATTTGCCAGAAGCAAATAGGCGCCTTGTAGATCAGCTCGACTTAGATTGGCTTTGCGCAGATCTGCGTTGATCAACCGAGCACCACGAAGATCTGCCTGACTGAGGTTGGCGCCGAATAGATAGGCGCCGGTCAGATCGGCTCCCCTAAGTTCAGCCTCATCAAACCGCGCAGCATTTAGATCAGCCTTAGCCAGTTTCGCCCCGTTCAGTACCTTACGTCTAAGATTTACACCACGCAGGTCGCAGCCTGGACATTCATTAGTATCCAAGAGTTGCGTTAAGCGGGCATCGTAGGACTCGGTGTCACCCCTTTGATTCTGGTCAACTCCCCCGGGTCGAAAATGTACTGCAAGCCGAATATACGATCGTCCGCTGCTATCAGAGAGGACTTGTGGGGCGAGCTGTTGTTGGCTTGTCGGTAGCCACTTTGCTGCGTGCCCAGCGTCGCTATAGCCCAGCACAGACAGCGCTGAGAATACAACCAGCGAGCCGCAAAACTGACCAACTCGGTCTCTATACGCCCAGCCTAGTCTACGCATGTGTCCTGCGAATCTAAACGATCCAGAAAGGGCAGCCAGGCAACCCAATAAATTTTCTCGCTAGCTGAGGACAGAGCCTCCAGGCCAACAGCCTATTGGGACTGGCTCACCATATAGTCAACAGCTGCCTTGACTTCATCATCACTTAAAGCTGCATTACCACCTTTGCCCGGCATCACACCAGACGAGCCTTGAAAGCCATTGATGGCGTTGGTATATAGCGAATCGGCGCCCGCCTCAATACGTGACGCCCAGGCGGCAGCATTACCTACCATCGGTGCGCCTGCTATACCTGCGCCATGACAGGCGACACACGATGCCTGATAGACCTTCCGTCCATCTACTGTAGTTTCAGTAGCGGCAGTTTCAGTAGCTGCGACTTGCGTCGGTGTCGAGGTGCTTTGCGCCTGGGCTGTATTGATCTGGCCAACAGCAGCGAGTCGAGCTGCGATCCCCGAGCCGTCAGTCATTAGCGACTGGCGGGTCGCTGCAGCACGGTCAGGGGTACGGAGATGATGCTCGACGAAAATGAATCCAAATAAAAAGAGCGTCAAATGGAAAATGATCAGATAGATTTTCATAATTCTTGATTCTGTTCTAGTGCGGGTAACCTATACAAGGACCGTACAGCGTAAACGTTATTCTGCACCACCAAAGAAGACCGCTCGGGTGAGATACGTGTGATCGCCTTCGAGAGTACCGATCCCCAAAAAGACCAGTAGCAACAACGGTGGCACGATGATTGTATAGACCAGCGCCATACGTTCCCACATCATGTGCATGAAAACCGCGACGATCAATCCCGCCTTGAGCATCATGAAAACAATGATCAGAAACCAGCGCAGATAACCTTCAAACTGATAGTAGTCGACCATGTAGGAGAACGCGCTCAGTACGAACAGCAGAATCCAGATCTTGAAATAAATGCCAAGTGGATGTTGTTGACCTTCAGATGATGTCATGATTTTCCTACCAGAGATAAAAGACTGCAAATATGAATACCCAGACCAAATCGACAAAGTGCCAATACAGACCCATGATCTCGATCATGCCGTAATCCTGTTTCCGGCCTGTCATAAAACCGGGTTCTTCACGTTCCATCTTGCCCCGTAAAACTTTGAAAGCCATGATGAACAGAAATATCACACCAATAGAGACATGGGTTCCATGGAACCCCGTCACCATGAAAAAGATGGCTCCAAACTGTGGCGCCCCCATGGGGTTCCCCCAGGGTCGCACCCCTTCATCGACTATCAGTTTGGTCCACTCGAAAGCCTGCATACCTACGAAGGTGGCACCGAGGAGCGCTGTTGCGAGTAACAACCAGAAGGTGACCATTCGGTTTTTTCGGTAACCAAAATTGACGGCTAAAGCCATCGTGCCACTGCTGGTGATCAATACAAACGTCATGATAGCGATCAGCAAAAGTGGGATATGATTCCCGCCGATGTTTAAGGCAAAAACCTCACTCGGATTAGGCCACGGGATCGTGGTGGACATCCGAACTGTCCCATAGGCGATCAGAAAACAGCTGAAGATAAACGTATCGCTGAGGAGAAAGATCCACATCATTACCTTTCCCCAGGGAGTTTTCTTGAACGCGCTCTGGTCAGAGGACCAGTCAGCGATCACGCCGGGTGTGCCATCGAGCAGCGGTGCCCCAGCCATGGCGGCTTGCGCAGATTGCGTCATGTGTTTTTCTTCTCCTTAAGTGACCAACAACAGACCAAACATCACCAGCCAGACCAGCAGTAAAAAGTGCCAGTAGACGGCGCACAGCTCTACGCTCATTCGAATCTTGGCTGTTTCAGCACCACGCCACAATCTGAGTGATGCCCGCAACCAGGCAATCAGGCCGCCCAGCAGATGCAGGCCGTGTAGTCCAGTGATGAGATAAAAAAACGAGTTCGATGGATTAGTGTCTACAAAATAGCCCAGTGATCCCAGTTGTTGCCAAACCAAAAACTGCCCTACTAAAAATGCAAAAGCAAGTGCGCCACCTGCCAGCAACCCCCACCGAACACGATCGGCCTGTTGACGTCCGGCCGACGTACGGGCCCACTGCAGTGCGACACTGCTCAAGATCAAGATTGCCGTGTTCAACCACAACAGCGCCGGTATCGGCAGTGGCTGCCAATCGGCGTAGGTCATTCGGATAAAATACGCCGCGGTTAACAAACCAAAAATCGCGGTGACCACACCTAGGAATATTGACAGGAAGACCTTGGCTGTCGGCAGACTAAACCCGTGCGAATCCGACACGTAGCCGCGTTCCGCTACCCAAGATTTCGTCGACAATGTGCTGAAAATACTCACGTTTTTAGATCACTCGGGGTCGAAAAATATCGGTACGGCGTCCGGCACTAACTGGCGTGGCCTGTACCTTTGCCAGCGGGTACATTCTGAGGAATAAAATCCTCTTCTGCACCTGGAACACTGTAGTCATACGCCCAACGATAGACCGACGGCAGTTCTTTACCAAAGTTACCGTGTGTCGGTGGCGTATCAGCGGTCTGC
>JAPKAJ010000196.1 GCA_028825345.1 Arenicellales bacterium
GCGGCAGATGAACAGCGTATTGGGTGGTGGGAGCACGGCGATCACGCTGCGGTAGTCCATTCCATGGATGACTTCATGCGCCATCGTCCGGAGGGGCTTTTTGGCCACTACCTGATGATGATTGCAGCGATCGGTGGTGCTCAATGCACGGCAGTCGGTCGGCGTTTTAGTGAATACGAAAACGCGATTGGCACTGGGAACGTGCACATGTGGTTTGATCAGCCTGTGACAGGCTGGATTTGATATGTTTTTCTCATATTCCCGGCGGGACGGTGACGGTATGCAGTCGCGTCAGGTAGAAAGAGGGGCTTGGAGTCTGGCGAGACATCGCCAGTTTGGTTTCAACCATAGGTAAATAAGTGAGGACGAGATAATGAAAAATTGGATGAGCATGTTCTTGGTAGGTTTCTTAATGTGTTTCACGGGTGCTGCCAGTGCAGAGTACCCGGACAAGCCGGTATCGTTTGTAGTGCCCTGGCCTCCCGGTGATCTTGAAGATGTGTTAACCCGGATCATCGCAGACGATTTTCAGGCCACTTACGGTGTGGCAGCGGCGGTAGTCAACAAGCCTGGCGGTGGCGGCGGCCCCTTCCCTGGTGCCATGGAAGTCGCTAACGCCCCTGCGGATGGTTCAATGGTGGGCTCTTTTGTAATCGGGGTACCTGTGGTGGGCCCGAAACTGGGCATTGACGGCCTCACGGCAGAGACCTTCGAGCCGTTGGGTATTTTTCTGACCTATCCCTTCGTGATTGCGACCTCTGGCGATGCTCCCTACAGTTCGATGCAGGAGTTAGCCACCTATGCCAAGAGCAACAAAGTCGCCTTGGGCCATTTTGGAGATCCCCTGACACCAACCCAGGTGACCAAAGCAGCGGCGAAAGCGCTCGGTTTTGAGTGGGGATCGGACGCGGCCTTTGACATGCTGGATTGCAATACCCTGTCCTCGGGTGACGCGGACGTAATCAACACCACCATTCAGTTGATCCTTCCTTGCCTGGACAAGGTCAAGATTTTGGCATCAGTTACCGCATCGCGGATTTCCAAGGCACCGGATGCACCCACCATGGGCGAGATTTCACCGGAGTTGAATATCTTCTTGTGGAACGGATTGTTCGTGACCAAGGGGACACCTCAGGATGTGCGCGACAAGATCATTGCAGTCGCAAAAAAATCCATGCTGAGTGATAAAGCACAGCAGGTAGCGAAAGACACTGGTGCCCAGGTCTACTGGATGGATGCAAGCGAATCTGCCGGGCAGATCACCAAAGACATCGCAACCATGGCGATGATTGGCTCCCTGTTAGGGGGCTAGTTGGTTCTGAGAATTGCTCTAACCCCGGGACCCGCCCGGGGTTAGAGGCGTTTGCGGTAACATCGGATGATCGAATAACTTATCGGCGCTCCTCCTGGCGCCGGTATATAGAGGGGCGATCATGGCGCAGAAACAGGATAACGCTTCGGGCATTTTCGCAGTAGAAGAACAGCCCGGCGAGGCGATTTTCGCCCTGGCAGTATGCGTGGTGGCGGCTGTTCTTGTGTTGCAGTTAGACGATCAGACCAAGTGGCTTGAGGGCTCGTCGCTACTGGTGCAGCCCCGCTTTTGGCCGAGCCTGTGCCTTGCGGGGTTCTCAATTTTTGCTTTGTGCCACCTGCTAAGCTCAGTTGCTCGGCAGGCCCGGTCGGGCAAGTATGGTTTTTTTCCGTGGACTGAGCTTGCCAACTGGGCACAGCCGATGGAATACGCTTTGTATTTTATGGGATATGTTTTTCTGGTTCCGCAATTGGGTTATCTACCAACCACGCTTCTGGTATTGCCCGCACTGACCCTGCGCTCGGGTTACCGCAAAGGGCGTGTGCTATTAGCGGCAGCTGCCGTGGGTTTGTGTACGGTGCTGGTTTTCAAGAGTTTCTTACAGGTCAGAATTCCCGGTGGGCATTTTTATGAATTGTTGCCAGACGGGTTACGTAATTTCCTGATTTTGTATTTTTAGGAAACGCGGGTATGGAGATTTTCCTGTCGGCCCTTGAGACCCTGTGGCGACTGGATGTGATCCTTGCGCTGTTGGTGGGCGCTGTGGGAGGCGTCATCATTGGCGCGATTCCAGGTGTCGGACCTGCAGTTGCGATCGCAATCCTGTTGCCCGCGACTTTCAGCATGGAGCCCATTGTCGGTCTGACCCTGTTGCTTGGAATCTATGGGGCCTCTATGTACGGTGGGGCGATTCCCGCCATCCTGATCAATACTCCAGGCACGCCGGTTAATGCGTTGACCACCTATGATGGCCATGCCATGACCCGACAGGGGCAGGCGGGCCGTGCACTGTCGCTGGCTTACAGCGCATCGTTTTTTGGTGGTATTTTCTCGGTGATCTGCCTGGTCACTTTGTCACCCTATATAGCCAAGGTGGCTCCGCTGTTTGGTTCGCGCGATATCCTGATGGCAGCTCTTCTGGGTATGATCCTGGTCATCATTGCGCATCGGGGAAAAACTTTTGCCGCGGGCATGCTGGTGTTTTTTGGTATGTTTTTAGATACCGTGGGTATGGAAAGCGTACGCTATACCAAGCGTTTTACTTTTGACCAATCGTGGCTGTTATCAGGTTTTGATCTGATCGTGGTGCTGCTCGGGTTGTTTGCCTTATCGCAGGCCTTTGTGTTGCTGGTCGGTCGCGACCGTAAAACCCAGGTCGCCTCGGTATCGGGAAAGCTGTTTTCGGGTATGGCGGAACTCTTTCGTTACAAACGGGTAGCGGTGTGTTCGTCTAGCTTTGGGGTCATCATGGGGATTATCCCTGGAGTAGGTGAATTTCTTGCCCAGTTTTTTTCTTACACGCTTGCCCAAAACCTGTCGAAAGAGCCACAGCGCTTTGGTCACGGCTCGCCCGAAGGGCTGATAGCATCAGAATCAGCCAACAACGCGGTGCCAGCCGCCGCGATGATTCCGTTGCTGGCGCTGGGCATCCCCGGCGAGGCCTTAACTGCAATGATGCTGTCGGTGTTTTATGTGCACAGTATTATTCCCGGCCCCGCACTCTTTCAGACCCAGCCGGATTTTCTGGTAACGCTTTATCTTTGTCTTTTTCTTGTCAATATTCTGGTCTTGGTTGTCCTGATGATGACAACCAACACTCTGCTTAAGGTGATCAACGTGCCGGGCCGCTTCCTCGGGGCGTGCATTTTGGTGTTATCTTTTGTTGGGGTGTATTCATTGCGCAACTCGATTATCGACTGCGCGGTATGCGCAGTGTTCGGGTTGATTGGTTATATCCTCAAGCGCCTCAAATTGCCGTTGGTCCCGATCATACTGGGCATGGTTCTGGGCGGTATTATGGAACAGCGCTTCCGGGCCAGCCTGGCGCGTATTGAAACCCCGCTGGATTTCATAAACCGGCCGGTTTCCGGTACGATTTTTGCGATCATCATCATCGCTTTGATAGCACACGGCGTCGCCCTTATCAGGGCAAGAAACAAACGTTTATTGAATCCGGGCATCTGAATCCGGGTTTCACTTGGGTGCTTACCAGTGTCCGATCAGGATGCCAAAGTCAGTCTCGTCCCGTTCAGGTCCCATGGTTAATAACTGGTCGGCCTGCGCTTCGGTGCGGCTTTTAAGATTGCGGTGCCAGGCAAAAAGGGCCTCATGCAGATCGGCGCGAACCTCAGCACAACTCGGATCATCACCAAGGTCCTTAAATTCATTGGGGTCATCCAACAGGTTGTAAAGTTGTGGGCGGAATCTCTCGTGCAGCACGTATTTCCATTGGCGTGTTCGGATCACACGGGCCCGGCAGTCATAGGGGTGCAGGTTCAACAATGTGCGCGGGCCACGATCACTGTAATCGATCTCACTGATAATGTAATCGCGCCAGGACCCACTGGGTAACCCGCCTTGCATCAAAGGTGTCAGAGAGCGGCCCTCCATACGTTCGCTGCAGACTTTGGCTCCTGCGTACTCGGTCAAGGTGGGCACCAGGTCAATGGCTTCTACCAGAGTGTCACTGCTGCTACCTCGTGTGCTATCGGCAGCATCTGATGGGTCACTGATAATGAGCGGGATGCGAATGGAAGGATCATGGTGCAGGTCTTTTTCTCCCAGCCAGTGGTCCCCCAGGTAATCGCCATGGTCGCTGGTCAGCACCACCAGGGTATTTTCCCTTAAGCCTTTCTCATCCAACTTGGCCAGCACCCGGCCAATATGGTTATCCAGTTGCTGGATGAGGCCCATGTAAGTGGGGATCACAGTCTGGCGGACTTCGTCGCGCGAGAAGTTCTTACTGTAATCCTGCGCCATGAAGGCCTGGTAGACCGGGTGGGGGTCGTGTTTTTCTGACTCGCAGCGAGCAGCACTCACCACCTGTTCAGGGCCAAAGCAATCGTGGTAAGGCGCCGGAGCCAGGTAAGGCCAATGTGGCTTTATGTAGCTAAGGTGCAGACACCATTTGTCAGCGACTGAGAGGCCATCGATGAAGTCGAGTGCCCGATCGGTGGTGAAAGCGGTTTCTGAATGTTCTTCAGGTACCCGGGCCGCCAGGGCGGCGTT
>JAPKAJ010000197.1 GCA_028825345.1 Arenicellales bacterium
CACACTTACGTTGGGGGCGAAACACGTGCGCGAACCGTGCGCCTTGGGCTTGACGAACTAGTGAACTGCGGGGAAGCTCAATCGTGGGTATTAGTTCATGATGCAGCGAGACCCTGCGTGGCAGGCGCGGACATAGAACGATTGATTCGGGAAGTTAACTTCCATCCAGCAGGAGGGTTGCTTGCAACGCCGGCTGTTGATACTCTGAAATCAGGGGACTCGGATAGTCGTGTTTCTGGCACGGTTTCGCGCAGCGGATTGTGGCGTGCCCAAACGCCCCAACTTTTCCCGGTAAGAACCCTTATCGAGGCAATTGACCACTGCCACGACCGCGGCGAGCCTTGCACTGACGAAGCCCAGGCTATCGAAGCCTTAGGGTTAAAGCCGAAATTGGTTACTTGCGGGAACTATAATTTTAAGGTTACACACCCATCTGACATGGTCATTGCCAGCGCGATTCTTAAGGAGCAAGCAGCGGCCTCATGTATCGAATAGGGCAGGGCTATGATGCCCATCGATTGGTTGTCGGGCGACCTCTTTGGATAGGGGGCGTGGAGATTCCATTTTCACGTGGACTTGCAGGCCATAGCGATGCCGATGTTCTAATTCACGCGCTGGCTGACGCTCTGTTGGGGGCGGCCGGTAAGGGAGATATCGGCGCGCATTTTCCTGATAGCGATGCGGGACACGCCGGTCGTGCGAGCAGAGAGTTTCTGATTGAAATCCGACAATTGCTCGATGCTTCACAATTTGGGGTAGTCAACGTAGACGCCACGGTCATTGCCCAAAGACCTAAATTGGGCGATTACATTCCCGAGATGCGGGAAAACCTGGCCTGTGACCTTCAGATCCAAGCAGGGAATGTCAATATCAAGGCCACGACCACAGACGGCCTTGGGTTTACTGGTGCGGGAGAGGGGATTGCTGCACAGGCAATCGTGTTGCTCACCGACTTGGTCGGCCGGTAAGCACATAAAAGGCGCCGCTGCCGCCGTCATCGGCCTGAGCGCAGGTGTAGGCTTGAACTGCCGACAATTGTCGTAATAAGGCCAGAGCTTCTTCACGAACTGGAGAGTATCCATCGGGCGAATGGGATCCACGTCCGGTAATAACGAGAAGGCACCGCTCGTGTAAATCTCCACTTCGCTCCACAAAGTGGGCCAATTCCCGCTTGGCTTCGACCCTGGTACAGCCGTGCAGGTCGATTACCGACCCCGGACGTATACGCCCACTACGTAAATCATTAAGTAATCGACGGGAAACCCCAGGTCGGTAGAACAGGTCTCCATCGAGCTTTTCAATTCCCTCGGGGGTTTGGATCAATGGCGCAGTTGTGCGGCGCTGTTTGTGTGGCCGAGCATCCCCATCCCCAGCGCGCTCTTCGAAGCTAAGCGGCTCCACCTGCGAGACCGAGTTACGAAAAAGCCGTGCCTCGGCAGACGATACTGAAGCGCGGACGTTTGGAGGTTTTTTTGCCATAGTTAGCGCTTATTCAGAGTCCAGATACCGCTTGGCATCCAGGGCCGCCATACAGCCGCTCCCAGCAGAGGTTACCGCTTGTCGGTATACGTGATCCATGACATCTCCTGCGCCAAAAACGCCAGGTATGCTGGTCGCAGTTGCGTTACCGTCGATCCCGGAGTTTACCCGGATATAGCCATTGGAAATGTCCAACTGACCCTCAAAGAGACTGGTATTGGGGGTATGGCCAATTGCGATAAAGACTCCGTGGACTGACAGGTCTTTCGCGTCCCCGCCACTCGTCGATTTCAGCCGGACCCCGGTAACACCAGAATCATCACCCAATACTTCATCGAGATTGTGGTTCCACTGAATCTCAATATTGCCCGATGTGCCGGTTCGTGCCAGTAGTTGATCTTGCAAGATTGCCTCTGCCCGAAGTTGATCGCGGCGGTGGACCAGTGTTACTTGAGAGCAGATATCAGACAGATACAACGCCTCTTCAACAGCAGTATTGCCTCCTCCGATGACAGCCACTGGCTTGTCTTTGTAGAAAAAGCCGTCGCAGGTTGCACACGCAGACACGCCCTTACCCTTAAACGCATCCTCAGAAGGAAGGCCAAGGTATCGTGCCGACGCACCTGTTGCGATGATCAGCGCGTCACAAGTATATGAATTGCTATCGCCATCCAGTCGAAAAGGTGAACTGCCTAATGCCGCTGTATGAATATGGTCAAAAACGACTTCGGTACGAAACCGTTCAGCATGCGCGAGCATTCTTGCCATGAGGACTGGACCGGTCAGGCCGTGAGGGTCTCCGGGCCAGTTATCGACATCAGTGGTCGTCACCAGTTGGCCACCTTGCTCTATTCCAGTGACAAGCACCGGGTTAAGGTTTGCACGAGCCGCATAAATTGCTGCCGTGTAGCCGGCGGGTCCAGAGCCAAGAATCAATAGTCGGCTATGGCGGGTGGCTGTCATTAAAAACTCCGTCTTGAATTATTCAGCGGTATTTTCCCAAGAATTCGCCATTAAATCTATCAAAGAAGGCCAGATTAATGCATCCATTGCGGGTTAAAAGCCACGTTTCGATATAATCCCGGTGCGATTGGGCAAAAAATTTACGCAAAGGTGATCGTCACTTGGCGCAGGCACGAAAAAAAAACACACGTAACGCGAATAATACCGGTATATCGCCGCGCTTGGTTCGGCTAGGTCGAGAGGTTCTGGTGATCGGACTGGTTGCTCTAACAGGTTATCTGCTGGCTTGCCTCGTGTCTTTCTCGGCCTTTGATCCGGGATGGACCTCTACCGGCGCGGGAGGGCCAATCCGGAATCTGGGGGGGCGCTTTGGGGCTTGGTTCGCGGACCTTTTTCTTCATGCCTTTGGTTATTCGGCCTATCTTTTTCCTCTGATTTTCGCTCTATTGAGCGCCCGTATTTTGAGGCGTTCAATAGAGGTTAACAGCCGCCATGTCCGCATAATGCACGGATTCGGCTTCGCCCTAACGGTGGTCTCAGCTTGCGGTATCGAATTTCTCCATTTTGGCTCTGGACTCGACCACGGCCCGGGCGCCGGCGGCGGGTGGCTTGGTATTGTCATCGGAAGCTGGTTGCTGGATGCTTTCGGTTCAGTTGGAGCGACTGTCGCGCTGGTTGTTTCTCTAGTCGCTGGATTGTCCTGGGCGCTTGACGTGTCGTGGTTTACCATCATGGACCGTGTCGGGGCATGGTCCTGCGAGCTGGGGGATAAAGGTTGGTCCCTAGTCACTAGCTGGGCAGACAGAGTTCAGGGCGCTCGTTCCCGGCGTCAACGTCAGGAGAGTGTTGCGGAATTACGCCGCGAGATGGATCAAAAGGAGCCGCCTCGGATAGAGCCAAAAATTGGGCCAAGCAGGGAAGGTGCCCGGATCCACAAAGAAAAGCAAGCTTCGATTCCACTATTTATTGAAGGCAAGGGGCCTCAAGGCGATCTTCCAGCACTGAAGTTACTTGATCGGCCGGGTGAACAGGCCGGAGGGTACAGTAAAGAGGCGTTGGAAATGATGTCGCGCCTGGTAGAGAAAAAACTGCGCGATTTCAATGTAGAGGTCACAGTAGTTTCGGTACAGCCGGGCCCTGTGATTACCCGCTTCGAGATCGATCCGGCTGCAGGCATTAAAGCGAGTCAGATTGTAGGTTTGGCTAGAGATCTCGCCCGCGCATTGTCAGTAGTGAGCGTTCGTGTGGTGGAAAACATTCCCGGCAAAACCTACATTGGCCTGGAGATTCCTAATGAGAGCCGAGAGACTGTTTTTCTGCTGGAAGGGTTGGCATCAGAAGTGTACGAGGGCAGCAAGAGCCCGTTGACCCTTATCCTTGGCAAGGATATCGCAGGCGAGACCATCGTCTCAGATCTATGCAAGATGCCGCACTTACTTATAGCTGGCACTACTGGCGCAGGAAAATCAGTTTGTATCAACGCAATAATTTTGAGCATCATCTACAAGTCTACCCCTGAAGATGTCCGCCTGATTATGATCGATCCAAAAATGCTTGAGCTTTCGGTATATGAAGGAATCCCACATCTGCTGACGCCGGTGGTTACGGATATGAAAAAGGCGGCTAACGCGCTGCGCTGGTGCATTGTGGAAATGGATCGGCGATTTCGTCTTATGGCGGCCCTTGGGGTTCGAAATATTGTGGGCTACAACCGCAAGGTGAAAGCTGCAATTGATGCGGGCAAACCCTTGGATGATCCGTTGTTTATTCCGCTGCCGGGAGAGGACGTAGATCCACCTAAACTCGCGACGATCCCCTATGTGGTAGTTATTATCGACGAGTTTGCCGATCTGCTGATGGTGGTTGGGAAAAAGATTGAGGAACTCATCACCCGAATTGCCCAGCGAGCTCGAGCGGCCGGCATCCACTTGGTGTTGGCAACTCAGAGACCGTCAGTCGATGTAGTCACAGGGTTGATTAAAGCAAATATTCCAACCAGAGTCGCATTTCAAGTGTCGTCACGTGCCGATTCACGCACAGTGCTTGATCAAATGGGGGCTGAGCAA
>JAPKAJ010000017.1 GCA_028825345.1 Arenicellales bacterium
CGGGCTTCGACCGCTGACGCCATACAACAGACCTTGACCTGAATTTTTATCATCAACTCTCGCTTTAAACGATCAGCTGCGGCAGTAATAACTCAATGTCGCCCATGAGCACGGCATCGCCAAACTCATCCATCGCTGTGGGCTCCGCATTGATGATCACCACCCGCGCACCGGCCTTACGAGCCAGAGGCACCAAACCCGCGACTGGAAAAACCGACAGCGTAGAGCCCACGGCCAGCAGCAGATCGCAGTCGTGGGCAGCCTGCTCGGCGCGGGCAAGATCTTTAGCCACCAGCGATTGGCCAAAGGAGATCGTAGCGGATTTCAGGATTCCACCGCATTCGGGGCAATCAGGATCTTCTTCGCCATCGGCCAGACGCTTAAGCACAACGGCCATGGCGACCCGGTAATTGCATTGCAGGCACGCGACCTGGCGCAGCGTGCCATGAATCTCGATTACTCGCTCATCGGCACTGCCCGCCAACTGATGCAGGCCATCGATATTCTGGGTCACCAGAGTGTGCAGACGGCCGCTTTGCTCGAGCCGCGCCAACGCATAATGCCCTGCCCCTGGGCTTGCCTGCCATACCGGCGAATCACGCCGCGCCTGCCAGGCCTTGCGCCGGATCGCCGGGTCGCTAACGTAATAACGAATATCCGAGAGTTTTTCCGCTTCCGGGTCGCGCGTCCACAACCCTTGAGGCCCACGAAAATCAGGAATGCCCGAGGCCGTAGAGATACCGGCGCCGGTCAGTACCACCACTCGTGTGGCGCTTTCCAGCCAGGCGCTTATCTGCTCAAGCGCCGGGGGTGTATCGTTAACGCGGGCCACAGTCATCGCAGGCGATTCATCAAAACCCAGAATTGAATTGACACAAGCAACACTTTATAGAAATAGTTATAGAAATAGAATCCCGATTATTGAAAGCCACATTGACTGGTGATTTTTTGCGCCGGTAAAGCCTCACGCCAGACACTGACCCTGCAAGCTATCGCATGAGTCGCCGCAACGAAAGATAGCAATTAAAGGCGCGCCAATCATCGATTTTAATAATAAAGGCAGTGGGCCTGATTAAAGACCGGCCAACCCGGTTTTCATAAACTCAAAACACTGTCAGGCGGGGAACGGCGATAAAGGAAAACTGTCTGATCTTTCTTAACCCACAAACGAATCTGGTCTTACAATAAAAAATGGATTTAGCAGCGATTCCTTGGTGTTGTACTGCAAAGGTTTATCGCTATCGGCAATAACAATCTCGCCGCCTGCGGCCGTCACCACGGCATGTGCGGCGGCGGTATCCCACTCGGACGTAAGACCTAAACGCGGATAAATATGTGCTGCGCCTTCAGCCACCAGACACAATTTAAGGGAGCTGCCCATCGATACCATCTCATGCTTACCCAGCGCCTCAAGAAACGAAACCAGTGAATCACCGGCATGTGAGCGACTGCCCACTACTTTCCAGATCTCGCCAGGTTGATGCGGTTTGACTTTGATCGCAACCGCATCCTCAATGGCCGATCCTTCCAGCTTAAACGCGCCCCTATCATCGCCGTAATAGGTCACATTCAGTACTGGTGCATAAACCACGCCCAGGACTGCCTGATGATTCTCTACCAAGGCAATGTTGACCGTAAATTCGCCATTGCGCTTGATAAATTCCTTAGTCCCGTCAAGTGGGTCGACCAGCCAGTAGCGTGCCCATTGGCGACGCTCCTCCCAACTGATAGCGGCCGCTTCCTCGGACAATACGGGGATTGATGAATCTAACTGGGTCAGCCCTCCAACAATCTCGTGATGCGCGGCCAGATCGGCTTCTGTCAGCGGGCTATCATCTGACTTAAGCCGTGTACCAAAATCATCACGCGCATAGACCTTTAGAATCTTGGATCCCGCTGTGCGAGCCACATCGACAACTGCCTGCATATCCATGGCTCAAAATTCCTCTTTATCGCTACCCAGAAAACCTTCTCTGATCAGGTAGAGCATGATTTTCTGAGCTTGCTCCATTGGCGTGCCCTGGCTGGTGTCGACTCTTAACTCCGGGTGCTCTGGCTCGTCGTAAGGATCGCTGATGCCGGTAAATTCCGGAATAATGCCTTGCCTTGCCTTGGCATACAGGCCCTTTCTGTCTCTCGCCTCACAGACCTTAAGCGGTGTAGAGACATGTATTTCGATAAATGCACCGTGCTGATCAATCAGTTCACGCGCGCCTCGGCGCATCTGTGTATAGGGCGCGATCGGTGCGCAGATGGCAATACCGCCATTTTTTGTTATCTCATTGGCAACAAAACTGATGCGACGAATATTCAGGTTTCGGTGTTCTTTTGAGAATCCCAATTCACTGGACAGATTCAAACGCACCACATCGCCATCGAGCAAGGTGACCGGGCGACCCCCTTCTTCAATCAGGCGTGAATGGATCATGCGCGCCAAGGTGGATTTGCCCGACCCTGACAGGCCGGTAAAAAACAACGTGAAGCCAATCTTCTCGCGAGATGGATAAACGGCGGCCAACTCCCGCTCAATATCCGGGTAGGTAAACCACTCAGGCAAAGACTCTCCCTTAAGCAAGCGCTGCCGCATCTGTCTGCGCGTTAAAGACAAAACCTCTTCACCCGATTGACCGATCTTTTGCTTTGGCAGGAACATTTTCCTGGAGGGGGCATACACGTATTCATCCGTGGGCACCATGGTGATCCCAAGTTTGTCCTGATAAGCAGATACCAGTTGCTGGGCCGCAAACGGCTCGTAAAATCCAGCCTCTTCAACATCTTTGGGCGATGCGTGTTGCGGCCCAACGATCAGGTGAGAGCACCCGTAGTTCTGGTTGATGATCGCGTGCCATAACGCTTCTTTAGGTCCGGCTGAGCGCCGTGACAACGGCAGCAACGACAATATGCCCAATTGATGCGGATATTTACGCACAATCTCGCGGTAACCCCGCACCCGGGCAAAACGATTCATATCCCCTGGCTGGTCCTCACCCAATAATGGGTGGATGAGAATATTGGCCTGGATTTCTCTGGCGACATCGACGGTAACCTGACGCTGCAAACGATGCATCGGCTCACTGGTGGTAAAGGCGACTACGTTGGTCCAGCCCATGCGCTGGAAATGCTCGCGTAATTCCTGTGGCGTATTGCGGGCGAATTCAAAATCAAAATGAAGCGGCAGTTCTAAACCCTTGACCTTGCCGGACAGGCATACAGAGTGTCGGTTTTCCATAAACAACCTGACACCTGGATGTGCGAGGGAGGTTGTGCCATAGACAGACTGGGCTTCTTGTTGAATATCAACCTGCCAGATCTCACTGACCTCCAGCACCGCTAGCATGAGGCCCTCATGATCGCGTAAAGCAATATGGTTACCCGGTTGCAGATTTTCGGCAAATTCGAAAGAGACATCCAGGCAAACCGGCATGGGAAACAACGTGCCATCCGCTAACCGCATGTCGGATAAGACCGAACGATAATCCGCTTCGGTCATATAGCCGTCAAGCGGCGAAAAACCACCATTTAAGATCAGTTCAAGTTCGTTAACCTGGCGCTCAGACAGCGTTAGCGATGTCCACTCCAGGGCCTTGGCCTTGAGTTGCTCTGCCTCTTTTTCAGAAGCCAGTAGATGTTTTAGTTCACCGCCATGGGGGGGGGATCTGACTTGAGGGCATTAGATTTTTCCCGGCTTGAAATGTTGTTCAGTTACGTAATATTCAGCACAAAACATGCTCGGTGCCACAATACCACCGTGGCCGACAATGAAAAGGCGAGGGACCGCCGGGTTATCGCCCTGACCTGAGCGTTCTCTGTTCAAGCACAAGCCACCCTAGCATGCCAGCCACAAGAAATACCACCGCGGGCCGATTTAAAGCGCGCCCAGGCGACAGAAGGCGCCACCAGGGACATCATGCGGGTGAGAAGGTGCGCAGGATGGGGCGCTGCAATGCCGGCCTGCGCCAGCATCAGCCGAAGCAGGTTAGAACCCAAGCGCTGCTCACCAACAATAAATACGGCTTTCATGCAATTGAATATAGCAGGTCAGAACATGTGCAACACACCATCCAGTGAGCCCAGCCACTAACCCAAAAGGATATGGCGTGACGCAGATGAACTCATGTTTTGCTACAGTAAGCGCCCACACCAAAACGGGCACAAGCTATGTATTATCGCGTAACGACTTATTCTTTTGATGCCGCACGGCGTGATGAGTTTCTGGAATTTGCTGATTCACTGCGTGACGAGTTGAGCGCTGTCGACGGCCTTGAGGCAGTACACACCGTAGAGATCGGCGAAGGTGAAGGAATGATCATCGCCCGCTATACCAGCGCCGGTGGCGCCGAAGAGGCACAGCCACAGATCCAGGGAATTATGGGCCGCATGGCACCGTTCCTGACATCGATGCCCCAGGTGAGTGCCGGCGAAGTCATCTGGGAGATGTAACAACATCCCGCTGCCGTTAAGCCCAACAAATAACAGGAGGCTTTGATGCCCACCCACTGAGAGCACGCCACGCGACAGCAATCACGCGGCGTAGACGTGGTGATGCGCATACTGGGCGCTCTAGATCTCAGCGCAACATAGACTCGGACCCCGCCATCGGCGGGGTTTTTATTGCCCGAGCCCCAGCGCTTTGGGCGCTGCTTTTAAAAAATTCCCGCATCCAGGCCTGCCGTCATAGTCGCGCCTAACTCGCGGCACTGGCCTACAAAATCCTCGTGCCATGGGCCTTTACAGACCAGTGCTTCTTGTACCGCCCGCCAGCCCAGGCCCGAGGCTATGGATTCGACCGCGCGGCGGGTACCAGTACCGTCGAGCCCGGCACGGATACACAGCGCATAAGGCAAGCCGCCGGTGTGCTCAAGGCAGGGGTTATAAGTGCGGTCGAAAAAATCTTTCAGTGCGCCGCTCATGTAACCCAGGTTCTCGGTGGTGCCCAGTATCAGCGCGTGGGCTTTGATCACATCTTCAGCGCTGGTATCGAAAGGGCTCTTGAGGATCAGCTCAACAACGTCGGATTGAACTGACTGGGCGCCCTCTTTAATGGCCTCACGCAGGCGCACGGTGTTCGGCGAAGGGGCGTGCGCCACCACCAGTAATCGTTTAGCACTCATGGTAGAACCATTGTGGGCGCACCTACCGGTGCAGGCAAGTCACCCGGTGCAAAGAACCCTGATGCTCGCCAACAGGCCCATTACCCACTGATAACGCGGTGCCTTTTTAAAACGAGCGCTGAAGAAAAGTCCCGGGGCTGGCCCGGGACAAATTACCGAGGAGGAAGGAGGATGTACAACT
The DNA here is from genome assembly GCA_028825345.1 of Arenicellales bacterium. Classification (GTDB taxonomy): domain Bacteria; phylum Pseudomonadota; class Gammaproteobacteria; order Arenicellales; family UBA868; genus UBA868. Next base: position 5,293 of record JAPKAJ010000017.1, read on the forward strand.
AGACTTCTATATTATCAAAAAAGACCATAAATTTCATCAAAAAATTCTGAATTTTCTCTTTGTTTTTAATATCTTCCGATCGAAACTCAGTATCCGGAAATACATCAATCACTTATAGAAAAAAGCTGGAAATGACTTAACCCAGGCGGGGCATATTCAGCCCTACGCAAGCCTAGCAAGCCGGGCGAGCCTTTCTTAATTGGGAATTAATGTGACGGTGCGCACAGACTGCGCAGCCGTGCCGAGCCAAAATGCACTCACTCCTCCTCCAATGAGTTACTTGCCCGGGTCCGCCCGGGCTTTTCTTTGGCAAGCACTTTAACGGCATGCAAAACGAGGACACGAAATACCAGTAGAGTTAATTTGGGCTACCTTGAAGAAAAACAAAAGAGCATCGGCGAGATCACCTTTCTGCTGGGCTATACCGAACCTGCCAACTTCGGCAGATCGTTCAAGAAGTGGACAGGTAAAACCGGGGGGGAGTACCGCGAGTCGCTGTGAGGGAAAAGCCTCGGCACTTTGAGAGTGCCGGCATCGACATCACATCATCACGATGATGTGATCCCTAACTGTCATGCTCTTGGCTTTTTCGCGCCTCGATTACTTCCCGACCTACGACGCTGCGCTGCGCCCGGCGGCCCCGGCAAGCTGATGGGCTACCAGTTGGGCATAAAGACCACCCCGGGCCAGCAGTTCTTCGTGGGTGCCCGCCTCAATCACGCGGCCCTGGTTGAGCGCCACAATCTGGTCGGCCCCGCGCACGGTCGAAAGCCGATGCGCAATCACCAGTGTGGTGCGCTCCGCCATCAGTTCCTCCAGTGCCTGGCGCACGGCCTGCTCGTTAACCGCGTCGAGGTGCGATGTGGCCTCATCCAGAATCAGCACCGGGGCATCCTTTAGGAAGGCCCGGGCAATGGCCACACGCTGGCGCTGCCCGCCCGAAAGACGCATGCCGCGTTCGCCAACCTGGGTCTCAAGGCCATCGGGCAGCCCAGCCACAAATTCGCCCAGCGACGCCCGCTCCAGCGTAGCCATGAGCTCGGCTTCGCTGGTCTCGGGGCGGGCGATCAGGATATTGGCGCGTAGCGTATCGTTAAAAAGGTAGGTGTCCTGCGCCACCAGTGCAATCTGGCCACGCAAATCGTCCAGCGCATAGTCTCTAAGATCGTGACCGCCAAGCGTAATGGTGCCGTGCTGTGGATCCCAAAAGCGCATTAGCAAATGGGCAATGGTGGTCTTGCCGGCACCCGAGGGCCCCACCAGGGCTATGGTCTTGCCTGGTTGAGCCTTGAACCCAGCACCATCCAGTGCCTGTCGGTTACCCGCCTCGTACTGAAAGCCCACTTCATTTAATTCAATCGGTACACCACCCGCTACGCTTGGCGCCGGTACCCCGGGTCCGTCTGTGACCGGCACCGGCTCGTTATTCACCGCATAGAGTCTGCGCGTAGACCCCAGCGTATCGGCCAACTGGCGGCTGACGTTTGAGATCTCGGAGATCGGCAAAAAAGCCGCCATCGCGAGCAGCGTCAGCAAGGGCAGCATGGCACTCTCAAGATACCCGGCATCAACCAGCATGGCGCCAACCACCACCACCGCGAGACCGCCGAGCCCGGTGGCGACTTCTAATAAAGAGGTCTGAAGGGTGAGATCCCGAAAGAAAGGCAATCTGACGCGGTGATGGTTCTGGGTGCGCTCGATCAACTCACGGCGACGCTCGTCGATGTGGGTAAAGGCAATGATCTCGCTTAAACCCTGCACGGTATCCACCGCATGGGCGTTCAACTCGCCCAACGCCTCGCGCGCCCGTGAGCCCATCTCGTCTACCCGGCGGCGCAGCATAAAGGGGCTGAGCGCCACGATGACCAGAAAAGGCGCCAGCACCGCTGCCATCTGCCAGCCAAAATAAATCAGCACGCCCATCACAAGGCCCGGTACCAGCACCGCCACAAAGGCAGGTGCCACAGTGTGGGCAAAAAAGTACTCCACCAGTTCTACATCGTAAGTGGCCATGCCGACCATATCGCCGGTGCGACGGCGCACCATATAGGCAGGGGCCAGCCGGTCGAGCTTTTCAAAAAGCGCAATGCGCATCTCGGCCAGCAGCCGAAACGCCATGTCGTGCGCGATCCACGATTCCAGCCAATGAAAGATACCCGCAACGGGCGCCATGATGCCGAGCAGAATCAATAAATCGACAAAGGGCTCGCCCGTTTTAACGGCACGCACCGCCAACGCACTGACCACGCCAATGCCGATAAAGGCCAGCACCCGCGTCACCCCAAAACCAAAAGTCATAACGAGCCTTCCTTTATAGGGCACGATGTACTTCATCAGCTCGCGCGCGGCCGCGACCCAGCCAAGGCCCTGCGCCTTAACAATGGCGTCGGTGGGGGCAAACTGCGCCTGTTCGCTATAAAGCGGTATTTCGTCTGCCCCCGATTGCAGGGGCGCGTTGCTGCCGATACCAACCTCGGCCGCAACACTCTCTTCGGCCTGACCCGCCATCAGGCTATGGTAGACACCGCCCTCTTGCATCAACTGCGCATGGGTACCCTGCTCGGCGATGGCGCCCTCGTTAAGCACCAGAATGCGATCAGCATCGATCACGCTGGACAGGCGATGGGCAAAAATCAGCGTGGTGCGCCCTTGCATCAGTCGATTGAGGGCGACCTGGATGATGGCCTCGTTCTCGGCATCCACAGCCGAAAGCGCTTCGTCCAGAATCAGAATCGGGGCATCGCGCAAAATAGCCCGCGCAATGGCGATCCTCTGGCGCTGCCCGCCCGACAGGCGAATCCCTCTCTCACCGATAACGGTGTCGTAACGTTGCGGCAATTGCGTAACGAACTCGTGTGCGTTGGCAGCCCGGCAGGCCTCCTCTAACTCGACCGACGTTGCATCTGGCTTACCCACCCGCAGGTTATCTGCCACCGTGCCATGAAAAAGATAAGTATCCTGATTGACCACCGCGATCTGCGCACGGATATCATCAAGGCAAAGATCTTTAAGATCGTACCCACCGATCTTGATCGTCCCATTATCCGGATCATAAAAGCGCAGCAATAAACGCACGATGGATGATTTACCCACACCGCTGGGACCCACAAAACCCACTCGCTCGCCAGCGTTGGCCGTAAAGCTCAAGCCCTCGTGGGCAGCACGGCGCCCACCGGGGTAGGCAAAGCTCACCTCTTCAAACGACACCGTGGGACTTAAAGTGCCCGCCGGCGTGGCTGTGGATTTCTCGGTGACGATGGGCCTGGCATCCAGCAGTTGAAAGATCGTCTGGGCTGAAGCCTGCGCCAGCATGCCGTTGTGCATCAACGAGCGCATATCGCGCAACGGGCGGTACACCTCCACGCCCAGCATCAGCACCATGAGCAACACCGCAAGGCTCATATCGCCATCGCTTACCCGAAAAGCCCCGTAAGCCAGTGTCGCTGCCGCGCCCAGGGTAATGCCCGTATCGGTAATGCCACGGGCCAGCGAGTTGGTGGCCAGCACCCACATGGTGGAGCGAAAAAGATCCTCCGCCCGGGCTTTAAGTGTCTTTGCTCGCGCCTTGCTCTGGCCAAAAGCCTTTAAGGTGGCAAGGCCCTGCACAGAATCTAAAAACTCTGCCGCGAATGCGGTGTAAGACCGACCCCGTTCGAGGCTGCTTTTCTTATCCCAACTGTGAAAGATCTGCGGCGCCACCAGCGTGAAGAGCGCGGCGATCAGCATCACCGCCGCGATGGGCACATCAAAAAAGGCCACCACCGCAAAGATCAAAAACGGCGTAAGAATAGAGACGATTAACTGCGGCAGGTACTGCCCGAAATAGATCTCAAGCTGCTCGACGCCTTCGATCATCGCCACAATGGCGTCTCCGGTGCGTTCAAGCCCAAAATGCGCCGGACCCAACTGCGTAACCTGATCGAAGATCACCCGCCGCAGATGTACCTGGACTATTGCCGCAGTATTGTGCGCGATCATCGTGCGCAGGTATTCAAGCCAGCCGCGCGCCATCATGACGGCGGCCACACCTATAACAGGCAGGATCAGATCGTTAAGGGGCGCCCCGGCGAAAACCCGGGCAATCAGCCAGCCCAGCAAAGCAAGGCGAGCGATACCAAACAATACGGCCAAAACGCCAATCGCCACTGCGCCAAAGATGCGCAGCCGCACACCCCTGGTAAAACCCCAGAGCCTTAAGTCGAAATACATACCACCCCCCTAAGCGAATGGGGCGATTGTACTGGAAGCTACCCAGCAACCTGAATGGCGCTGATTCTGGTGAGCTTATAATCAAAGCCGAGAGGTAGCTAACGTGACGACCGATGCGATGAACTACAAAGAGATTGAAGTCACACCGCAATCAGCGGCGCTTGGCGCCGTGATCAGCGGGGTTGATCTATCCAAAGAGCCAAGCAAGCACGCCATGGCAGAACTCGAAGATGCCTTTGGCCGCTATTCAGTGATCTTTTTTCGAAATCAAGACCTCGCCCCACAGCAGCACATCGCAATGGCCGAACGCTGGGGCGCTATTAACGTAAACCGTTTTTTCAAACCCCTGGACGGCTATCCACAGATCGCCCAGGTCATAAAGGAGGCAAACCAGAAAGAAAACATTGGCGGCACCTGGCATACGGATCATTCCTATGACCTGATCCCGGCCATGGGTTCTATGCTGTATGCCCGCGAGGTGCCAACCGTTGGCGGCGATACCCTGTTCTCCAGCATGTATCTGGCCTACCAGGCCCTGTCGGAAGGCATGAAAAACATGCTCACAAATCTCAAGGCCTGGCATTCCAGCCGCCATGTCTTTGGCTACAGCGTGAACAACAGCGAGCACTACGAGGACGGGCGCCTCGCCAACCCAAACCAGGCAACCCAGGATGCCCTGCATCCGGTGGTGATCACCCATCCCCTGACGGGAAGAAAGGCGCTATACGTTAATGCCGATTTCACCGTCCGCTTTGACGGCTGGACCGCTGAGGAATCGCAGCCCATTTTGGATTTTCTCTACGCCCATGGCGCACGTCAGGAATTCACCTGCCGCTTTCATTGGGAGCCGGGCTCCATTGCCTTTTGGGACAACCGCGCCACATGGCACTACGCCATGAACGACTACCAGGGCGACAGGCGCATCATGGACCGCATCACGCTTGAGGGCGTGGCGCTGAATTGATCGATACCATCGGTTGTAATGACTGACCAGGATCAAGAAGCCCTGATCGAATGCCAGTGCGGCAAGTGTGCGTTGGCTGTTGCCGATAAAGCCGCCACTCTTTTTCTGCGTTGTGGGTGCGTCGATTGTCGTCAAGCGCTTTGGTGGGGGCATGAGCATGGCGGTGCCAAGCCTGAGCCCTTGCCACGTCTTTTTTATCTGCGATCCGACATTGTTGACGTTGCAGGAAAGGCTTACATGAAGGCCTTTAAGCTGCGCAGTACTGGAAAATCTACCCGCATCTACTGTACTCAGTGCTATTCGGTGCTAGGGGTAGATCACCCGACATATCAAAACAACGTCTTTTTGAATTTTCCGGATCATTGTACTAACCATGGCGTTCTATCCAGAGCGCTCAGCGCTTATCTCAACATGAGCGACTACTTCGCGGCTGTTGGTTTTGCACCCACAGAAGATGTGCCGTTGTTTGCCTCAACTGACTTTGCGCCCGAAAGACAAAGATTTCTCTCGCTGCCCGACGTCGCCCATTCTTTTAAAGAGCCCAGCGGGCCACCAAGCGGGGTGACCTTGGGATCCTTAATTCAAAGCCTTGGCGCAGTGACAGTCCTCAATCTTGTCGAAGGCGTTGTGGGTTAGACGGCAGTGCCTTTGCTTTGCGATGCAAAAAAACAAACAATAGAACAACCAATAATAGGAGATTGGTGATGTCGCCTAAGCTAACGTTGACGATAGTGTCGGTAGCTTTGGTACTGACTGGATTGGTGTTTTTCGGCTTTGCTGAAAAAATTACCCAAGGCCTGTGGCCCCAAGCGGATGCCTACGCGATGAATATTGGCGTTGTCATGCGTTACATCCTGGGGGCATCGGTTATCACCAGCGGATGCATACTTTTTCAGGCACGGGCAGTGGAGGATCAAAGCAGTGTTAAGAAAATTCTATTAGGCGGTGCGGTAGGGTTGGCTGTTATTTTTGCCACATTGGCGTGTATCCGAGTGACGGGTAATACTTTAGTTCCGCTGCCGCCTATCGTCATGGTAGCCGTACTTTCTGGTTTGTGCTTTTGGTCGGCGTTTAAGGTTAAAAGCAGCTGATTGCAGCTCTAGACAAAGCAAGCGCGCATATCGGTGAAACAGATCTGCATATTCCCAGGTCTGTTTTTGCAAAGAGGCTTACAGTTTTAATGGAGGATTGGTAATAACCAACCCAACCGCTTTACTAAATCCCTACTCTTAACTGTATGCAGTCTTGTCACAATCCGATGGCAACTCGGGCAGAAATAGTGTGTCTTGTAATTGAAGGCGAGCAGAGTATCGTGCCCGCAGCCCTCGCAGTAGATGCGTGCGAACCCCTTTTGTAGATTGGCGCAGTTGATAGGGGTGGGGTTTTACGATCTCGGCCCGGGTGGGGAGTATGCGGGCGCGGTAGATAAAAGCTTAGATGCATTCAAGCGCCTGCAGTTACTGGGCGGTGTTCCGCGGGGCAAAGATCAGCCAGGTCTTCCGGGGTGAGCTGTCATCCTGACTTTTAAATCGACGTTAACATCGGCCACAAGCCATCCGCACCCTGGTCACAAACAAACCGTCCGAGTCGCGCTGCCCAGACCCGTTCCGGTAAAAAGTCATCACGCCAGGTCCATAACCGACGGGTCCTGTGGTGCAAGCTGTACTCGCGCGTAAATCCAATTGCACCGTGAACTTGATGCGCGATCGCCGCACCGGTATTTGCCGCTTCGCCAGTGCGAATCTTGGCCGAGGCAACCGCCATAAAGGTACGGCGATCTGTCAGGCCATACTGGATTATTGTTTTCATTGCGGCATCGGCTGCAGCACTGGCCGCCGCCACTTCACCAGCAAGAATAGCCAGGTTGTGCTGCACTGCCTGAAACTTGACGATAGCTCGCCCAAACTGGGTCCGTGTCTGCGCGTAGTCGCTGGATTGGGCGAGGATATGGGCAAGTGCGCCCGCCATTTGTTGGGATCGCAAGGCGGCTCCCATTAGCAGCAAGGCATCTCCCCAGTCACCTTCGGCGGCAATGGCAACTGGCGCTCCATCGAACGTCACATCTGCATCAATGCCCCGAGTAGCCCCGGCGACCTCACCGACTTGCCAGGCACTGCGATCAAACAAGGCCAGTCCGACACCGGATTCAAGAGTAACGGTACACACAGCATGCTGCGCGTTGTGGGCAAACGGTAAACGCTGAACATTGCCAGAAAACCGGCCGTTAGCCACGGCAGGCAAAGCGGCATCGCCGTAAACAGGTGCAATTGTCATAGGGCCCGCTGGAACATCCAGCCCAGCGGCTGCCAGCAGGTAGCTTGCGAGCAGTGTTTCGGTCAGAGGCACAGGGATGGCATGATGCCCGCTTAGGCGGGCGATCGCGAAACCATCTGCAAGTGAAGCGCCACCGCCACCGGCGGCCTCGGATATCCAGGCCCGACTCAGACCAGTTGCCTCCAGAGACTGCCAGAGTGATTCGGGCCACTGGCCGTTGTCCGCTGCATTAACGACACCGTCAGAACATTGATCTGCCAGCAATTTATCGAGCGTTGCCATAATCAGTGGGTCAGCTTGAATCATTTATCCACCGTTCAGGGTTTGGTTGTCCAATGAGTTGGCCTTGGGCAGAAAATAGCGGAGAATCAGGATTCTAACCTTGATTCAGCGCCACACTTTAATCACTTATTAATGACTTGCGCAATACAGTTTGACCCAATCCAATTGCCCGCGGCGGCAGAAGCGATGCGCAAGCGCGTGCGTGAATTTCTTCACCGCCAAGCGAGCGCTGGGAGTTTTATACCCAACGGCTTTGGTATGACCGATCACTCGCCAGAGTTCAGTCGGCTGTGTGGCGACGCGGGGTTCATCGGCATGACCTGGCCGCGCGAATATGGCGGCGGGGAACACACTTTTCTCGAACGGTTTGTGGTGACCGAAGAAATGATAGCCGCAGGCGCGCCGGTTTGGGCGCACTGGGTAGCCGATCGGCAGAGCGGTCCGATGTTGATACGTTACGGTAGCACTGCGGTCAAAAAAATGGTGCTTCCTAAGATTATTGCCGGCGAGTGCTATTTTTGTATCGGCATGAGCGAGCCGGATTCCGGATCCGATCTTTTCTCGCTGCGCTCGCGTGCTGATCCGGTTGATGAAGGCTGGTCGGTTAATGGCCGTAAGATCTGGACCAGTAATGCTCATCGATCCCAATACATAATCGCTCTACTGCGAACAGCACCAGCGACCGATAGCAACCGTCGACATGGATTGACACAATTTCTGATTCCGATGGATGCACCGGGTATCAACGTGCGTCCAATCCACAATCTGACCGGTGCACATGAATTCAATGAAGTGACCTTTGACGATGTTTTTGTTGCCAGCGACCATATTATTGGGGAGGTCGACAATGCCTGGAAACAGGCCACCAACGAGCTCGCCTATGAGCGCAGTGGACCCGAACGGTTCCTTGAAACATTTGCGGTCCTGTACGGCCTGGTCCATGCTGCGGGCCGCGATCCCGAGCAAAGAAGTGCCGAAGGTATCGGACGACTGATCGCCCAGTTGTCGACGTTGCGGCAGATGTCCCTTTCAGTGGCCGGCATGTTGAGCGACGGCAAAGTGCCCGAAGTCGAGTCCGCTGTCGTCAAGGAGATGGGCACCAATTGGGAACAGGCATTGCCGGGCGTCGCGCGCAATCTGGTGCCTGATATCATCGGCGAACCGGGTGAGCGCGAGCACCTGGAGGCGCTGATCCACGAGGCAACGTTGTTTGCCCCCAAACTGACTATCCAGGGTGGCACCCGCGAAATTCTGCGCGGCATCATTGCCCGCGGTCTCGGACTGCGTTGAAGCACACGGCAATAGACGCCCTGGAGGCACTGTTCTGGCCAAAGTCGATCGCACTGATCGGCGCTTCCTCCGATGCGAGGATTATTCGCGGGCGAATGGTTGATGCGATTCTGGAGCACGCTTTTCCCGGCCCAATCTACGCCGTCAGCCGTAGCCACACCAAAATCCGCGATCTCGCCTGTTACCCAAGCGTGAGCGATCTGCCCCAACCTGTCGATCTCGCAATCATTACCATCCCAGCGAAGCACGTGATTGACGCTTTGGAAGCCTGCGTGTCTAAAGGAATCCACGCCGCGGTCATCATTAGCTCAGGCTTTGCAGAGGAGAACAGTGACACTGGCCGTGCGCGGCAACAGGCCATCAGCGATATTGCAGCACGCTCTGGTATGGCCATTATCGGCCCGAATGCCGAAGGCTTCCTTAATGGGCACATGCCGCTTGCCGCAAGTTTTAGTCCGACAGTAGTTCAGGTAGAAGGAGGCCTGCATGCCAAGGGCACTCGCAGTGCTGGCATAGCGGTGATCTCACAGAGCGGCGGCGTCGGTTTCTCATTTTTTAACCGCGGTCGCCCCAAAGGGCTGGTTTTCAGTTTCGTGGTGACAACAGGCAACGAAGCGGGCCTTGATGCACTGGATGTCCTTTCATACCTGATTGACGATGATGCGACCAAAGTGGTGCTGATGTTTATTGAGGGTTTTGTCCAACCACGCCGGCTTGCCCCCATCGCTTCGCGAGCAGCGCGTTTAAGAAAACCGCTGATCATTGCCAAGGTTGGGCATTCCGAGGCAGCTGCGGCGGCGACGGTTTCACACACGGCTTCGTTGGCTGGATCACACTCGGCCTACAGGGCGGTGTTTTCACGCTATGGCATCATTAACGGCAACGACAGTGACCATATGATAGATGTGGCTGCGGCGTTCGCGTATTTCCACGAGCACCTGCCGCGCGGCACACGTGTGGGCATACTCACGCCTTCGGGTGGTGCTGGCGCTTGGCTTGCAGATCAGTGCGACATGCACGGGCTTCATGTACCGGAGCTCGACTCTGTAACCCGCGCGAAAATCGATGCCATACTGCCGGCGTACGGCGCTTCGCGAAACCCGGTCGACGTCACGGCACAGGTTATCTTTAAACTCGGTTACGCACCGGTGCTTGAAATCATGGCAGGGTCGCCAAGCATTGATGCAATACTGGTTGTGGGGTCCCTCGCCCATCCCACCTATATAGAATCTGATTTCGGTGCGTTGGCCCAGCTCGGTCAAATCCTTGAAAAACCGATTATCTTTTGTGCTTACACCCGGGCTCATCCACGTGCAGTCGAGCTGCTGGCTCAGGCCGGTTTTCCTTGCCTAGAGAACATGTCTAACGCGGCCCAGGCAATTAAAGCCATGGCGGACTATGCCGTGTTCCTGGATAATTTTGATCCGCACGAGAACGTGATCGGAGAGGTAGATTCGCAGCATGCAGTTCTCGATCCAGAAACTGCAATGTATACCGAGCACCAGGCGAAGGAAGTCCTGGCCCAGGCTGGAGTCGACTGCCCTTTGGGGATACTCGCGACTTCGGCCGCAGATGCGGTGACAGCAGCCGCCGAACTTGGCCTGCCGGTGGCATTGAAATTGCAGTCACGCGATATTCCGCACAAAACAGAGTCCGGGGGGGTTTCGCTCAATCTGATCGAGCCAGCACTTATCTCTTCTACCTATACCACGATGGTTCAATCGGCTGGTGACCAGTTTTCCGAAGCCCGGATTGATGGGGTTCGCGTGGAGCGAATGGCCGGCTTCGGCATCGAACTCATTGTCGGAGTGCATCACGATCATGACTTCGGACTGCTATTGTCTATAGGCAGTGGCGGCGTATTGGTCGAGGTGCTCAACGACATTGTGACCACCCCGCTGCCTGTGAGTCACCGCCAGGCCAAGGTCTTGGTCAGTGGGTTGCGCTGCATGCCCCTCCTCAAAGGCGTGCGAGGACAAAGCGGCGGCGACATGGATGCACTGGTGAATTTGCTGGTAACTGTCAGCCAATTCAGCCTCGCCAACGAAGCAGTGCTGGCCACGCTGGATCTTAATCCTGTAATAGTGCATGCCCCGGGTAAGGGCATCACTGTAGCCGATGCACTGATTACCACTCGCAGCGCCGATGCACCGGCCGACAGCAACTGATCTACTCCTGACACCTTTGTAGCAATAAATTCTGGGGAAATGACAATGTCCGAAGCGATGCGCGAAGAGCTCAGCGTCACAATCACCGACTACGTGGCGACGGTTGAAATCCATCGACCACCGAACAACTTTTTTGATCTCGAGTTAATTCGTCAGATTGCAGACGTATACGCAAAGCTTGATCAAGACAGCAATTGCCGGGCCATCGTGCTTTGCTCAGAAGGCAAGCATTTCTGTGCCGGCGCCGATTTCTCGGCTCGGGACTCGTGGGGGCCAGAGCAACTGGATGCGCAGGCGGGCAATATCTACCGGGAAGCCGCGCGCATTTTTCAGGCCGAAAAACCTGTAATCGCCGCGATCCAGGGCGCGGCGGTCGGTGGCGGCCTGGGACTGGCCTGTTCGGCAGACCATCGGGTGACCTGTGCAGAAGCCCGTTTTGCGGCTAATTTTTCCCGCCTGGGCTTTCACCAGGGTTTTGGTCTTAGCGTGACGTTGCCGCGCCTGGTGGGTACGAGCCATGCCAGTTTGCTGCTACTCACCGGGCGGCGGATTTCCGGAGCCAAGGCGCATGCCATTGGGCTTGCCGATGAATTGGTACCACACTCTGAGGTGCGCCAAAGTGCCTTTGCATTAGCTAGCGAGATTGCCATGTCCGGTCCATTGGCAGTGCACGCTATCCGGCGCACCTTGCGTGAGGGTCTTGCGCAAGCGGTTGTCGCCGCAACGGAACATGAACTGGCAGAACAAAGTCGATTACGTGCGAGTGCGGATTTCCAAGAAGGCATACAAGCGATGGCGCAACGCCGACCGCCCAATTTCAAGGGCTGCTAAGATGATCTGTACTGCAATGATGGCCTGATTAAGAATCCCAATCTGCTTTTACCAGCTGCGGCGCCTTGCGC
>JAPKAJ010000198.1 GCA_028825345.1 Arenicellales bacterium
TTTTTTGGGAATCGATTCTCCGGACTTCAATTTGACGCTAGAGTCTTGGCTGCGCGGCGCAGGAATACCTGTCGCACACCTTGTCAGCCCAACGGTCTGGGCCTGGCGTGGCTATCGGGTTAGGAAGATTCGACGTGCGGTGGACCGCATGCTGGTGCTGTTTCCTTTTGAAGAGGCGTTTTACCGTGAGCGTAGGGTACCAGCCACTTTTGTAGGACACCCAGCGGCGGACGAAGTAGCCGACCTCGATCGAACGAATGCACGTCGGTGCCTGTCTGTTGCGCCTGGCAAACGTGTCGTCTCGATTCTTCCCGGGAGTCGGGTATCTGAAATTAAGCACCTCGCTCCTGTGTTTACCCGGACGATAAACAAGTTGGTGCTAACCGATCCAGACCTTGAGTTCTTGCTGCCTTTTGCCAGCGCAAAAGTCCGCGAGACGTTCTTTGAAGCTGTTGGCGAGAGTGCATCTTTGCCACAGGTCAGGTTTCTCGATGGGCAGGCCCGAACTGCACTTGCAGCGAGTGATGCGGCGTTGTTAGCCTCTGGGACGGCTGCGCTTGAGGCAGCACTGCTGGGGTGTCCTATGGTCGTTGCTTACCGCGTGTCGGCCGTGTCCTTCTGGCTTGCCCGGATGCTGGCGACAACACGATACGTGTCGATGCCCAATCATTTAATGCCGACACCGCTGGTACCAGAGTTTTTGCAGGATCAAGCGAATCAATCTAATCTGAGTGGTGCTATTGCCAGGTTACTGAATGCGCCGGACCACCGTAATGAGATGCTCCAAGGGTTAAGTGGGATTCGCGACACCCTTCAAAGAGATGCGAATTACAACATTGCTCGGCTTCTCGGGGAGCTTGCCTTCGGATGACTGGAGCTTATGGGCCGGTGATTGCCGGTGTCGATGAGGCGGGTCGAGGACCACTCGCTGGCCCGGTAGTGGCCGCAGCGGTAATACTGCCGGATTCGGTAGATTTGATTGGTTTAGCTGACTCCAAGGCTTTGACCCAGAGACGCCGCGAGGCAATTGAGCCAAAAATTCGAGAATTGTCGTGGGATTGGTCGATTGGTGCATCTTCTCCCGGAGAAATAGATCGGTTGAATATTCACCAGGCAACTCTTTTGGCTATGCGCCGAGCAATCCTTGGGCTCAAGCGGGTCCCAGACTACGTTCTGGTCGATGGCTGTTTCTATCCGCGCGTACCTTATCCAGGCGAAGCAATAGTTCGTGGCGATCAAAGCCAGCCAGCCATCTCGGCGGCTTCTATTTTGGCCAAGGTGTTTCGTGACCGTTATATGAGGGGTCTCGATGCGCGAATTACCGGCTATGGTTTTTCTCGTCATAAGGGGTATCCTACGAAGGCACACCTGGAGGCTTTACAGGTTCTGGGCCCGTGCCGAGAGCATCGTCAGTCTTTTAAGCCTGTGTTAGCAGTATCCTAAAAGAATCACCACCGCGATATTTAAGGAAAGCATGGCACGATGAACAGCCAAGTGCCTTTTGTACACCTGAATGTTCATACCGAATATTCGCTTGTAGATGGCATCGCCAGGGTTAAAGAGTTGGCTGCATCCGTCCGCGATGCGCATATGCCCGCAGTTGCGATGACTGATGTTTCTAATATGTACGCCGCGGTTAAATTCTATCGCGCCTGTAAGGAGGCGTCCGTCAAGCCACTCCTGGGCACAGAGATTACAGTCTGTGGCGATGCTGACGATCGAGCGAAGGGTCAGATGATCCTGCTGTGTCGTAATAATAATGGGCTCCAACGTCTGGGACGGCTACTTACGGAGACTTACCTCCGTCCCCGGTCGAGTCACGGAATTACAATCACAAGGAACGAGCTGTTTGATGCGGCGGACGATCTGATCGTAGTGTCAGGCGGCATTGATAGTGATGTGGCCGTGTTGCTGCGGGCTGGGCACCCAGACCAGGCCTTAGAACTTCTCATGCAGTACCGAACTGCATTTGGCGACCGTTACTATCTGGAAATAAGCCGGACCGGGCGCCCTGGGGAGAGTGAGTATGAAGTGGGCGTGCTTGATCTTGCCGAAAAAACGGGAATCCCGCTAGTCGCCTCAAATGTGGTCCGCTTCCTGGGCGCGGCTGATTTTGAGGCCCATGAGATCCGTGTCTGTATTCACGAAGGTCGAGTGATCGATGACCCCAGGCGGCCAAGGCGATTTACGGATCAGCAATATCTGCGAAACGGCGCGGAAATGACCGAGTTATTTTCAGATTTACCATCGGCTGTTGAAAACTCTATCCAGATTGCACGACGTTGTAATGTATTTCTTGATTTCGAGTCGACCCATATGCCCCAATTTCCGTTGCCCGGAGGGCGTTCGGCTGAAGATGAGCTACTCGCTCAGGCAAGGACGGGGCTGGAAGCATTTCAGCAAACAAAGCCAGATCTTGACCGCCTAATTTACCAGGAACGACTGAAAACCGAGGTCGACACTATCAATGGGATGGGGTTTGCTGGATATTTTCTCATCGTTGCGGATTTCATACGCTGGGCGATCAGCAATGGTGTCCCGGTCGGCCCGGGCCGGGGATCCGGGGCAGGCTCGCTGGTCGCATTCTCTCTTGGGATTACCCGACTGGACCCGATCCGTTATGGACTCCTATTTGAACGGTTCTTGAACCCAGAGCGGGTTTCACTGCCTGATTTTGATATTGATTTCTGCATGGTTGGGCGGGATCGGGTGATTGACTATGTCAGCGGTAAGTATGGCGCGGAAAAGGTCGCTCAGATAATTACCTATAACAGCCTTGCGGCTAGGGCGGTGGTTCGCGATGTTGGTCGAGTGATGGGTATGCCTTACGGGTTTTGCGATTTGTTGGCCAAACTGATTCCTTTTGAAGTGGGGATGACCCTTGAGCGTGCATTGGAGCAGGATGACGAGCTTAGACGGCGGTACCGTGGAGAGGCAGAAGTATCGCAGTTGATTAACAACGCCCGACGCCTTGAGGGGTTGCCACGCAATGCGGGAAAGCACGCGGGTGGCCTGGTTATCGCGCCTCGTGCGATCTCTGATTTCTCTCCGTTGTACTGGGAGCCTGGCATGACGCAGCCGGTGACTCAGTTCGATAAAGACGACCTTGAAGCGATCGGGCTGGTTAAATTTGACTTTCTGGGCCTGCGCACGCTCACTATCATTGACTGGGCATTGGATCTGGTAAATGATCGAAGAGCACAATCCGGTGAGGATCCGATTGTGCTTGACTCGCTTGAATTGGATGATCCAAAGGTGTACCGCCTGATCTGTACGGGGCGTACGACTGCATTATTCCAACTGGAATCACGCGGCATGCAGGAACTGATCCAACGCCTCAAGCCGGATCATTTTGAAGAACTCGTCGCGTTGGTGGCGCTGTTTCGTCCTGGACCGCTGCAGTCCGGAATGGTTGATGATTTCATTAACCGAAAACACGGCCGTGAGCCTGTTCTTTACGTCCACAAGGCGCTTGAGGAGGTTTTGGAGCCAACCTACGGGGTAATCCTGTATCAAGAGCAAGTCATGAAGATTGCTCAACTGCTTGCCGGCTATAGCCTGGGTGCCGCTGATTTGCTGCGCCGCGCAATGGGTAAAAAAAAGGCCGAAGAAATGGAGAAGCAAAGACAAGGCTTCATTGATGGCGCAACGGCAAGAGGGGTCGAGGGTGCGATTGCCAGACACATTTTTGACCTGATTGAAAAATTTGCAGGGTACGGATTCAACAAATCGCACTCCGCCGCCTACGCGCTTCTTAGCTACCATACCGGCTGGCTCAAGTGCCACTATCCCGCAGAATTTCTCTCGGCCGCTTTGTCGGCTGATATGGAGCATACCGACAGGGTCGTCATTCTCGTGCATGAAGCGAAGGCGCTCGGTTTGAAACTAAGCCCGCCAGATATCAATCGGGGAGGGCTGAGATTTGAAGTCGCCGAGCGCGATACGATCATTTACGGGTTAGGTGCGATCAAAGGAGTGGGTGAGAAAGCCCTCGAAGACATACTGAGCGAAAGATCCAGCGACGGGCCATTTTCAGATCTTTTCTCCCTTTGTCGCCGTATCAACAGCCAAAAGGTCAACAAGAAGACTCTCGAAGCCTTGATTTGTGCTGGGGCCTTGGATAGTTTTGGCCAGCACAGGGCTGAACTTCTGGGTCACCTCGATGTAGCGATGAATGCGGCCAATCAACATGGGGCAAACTTGTCCTCTGGGCAAGACGATATGTTTGGCCTTGGAGCGGTAAATGCAGTTGTTGAATCTTCATTAGATGTGAGGCCGTGGTCGGAAAGGAAAACACTCGAAATGGAACGACTCAGCCTTGGCCTATATCTGACAGGGCATCCGGTAGATCACCATCGGGCGGAACTCACAGAGATGAAGAGCGGTCCAATTGGGAAAATCAAGGCGCAGCCAGAACGCATGATCATATTGGCAGGGCTGATTACGGGCCTGCGGACCTTTCAAAAACGCCGGGGTGAGACAATGGCGT
>JAPKAJ010000199.1 GCA_028825345.1 Arenicellales bacterium
CCTCGGCGTTGGCGGATGAGCGGACGGCCACGGCGGGCTTGCCGTCAAGGGAATCGTAAGCGCTGGTAATTTCGGCCACGAGTTCGTCCGGCAAAGGTTTGTCGAACAGCGCCTGGATTTTGTCGGATGATTTCACGAACGAGGCCCAGCCCTCAACGACGGCGGGTCGCGCGAGCCTTAAAATTGACGCTTGCAGGTTGTTGTCCCTGATGTAATTGCGGTACGCCTCGATCGTGACGTGAAATCCGCCGGGAACGTTGTAGCCTGCATTTGATAGCGTGGAGAGTGAACGGCCTTTGCCGCCAACGACTTCGAGGTCGTCACTTTTGGTGTCAATAGGTGCAATCAAGCTCGACAAATCGAAGCCTTTTTCGAAAATTTGGGATTACGCAGGGTAGAAACGAGACTGCGTTCTGTCAAGGCGATCAGTTGCTGACCGCCATGATCCTCACCCAAAAAACCACAGATTTGCCGCGAGGCTAGCGACCTTTGAACACCGCTTCGCGCTTCTCGACAAACGCCTTGAATGCTTCCTTCGAGTCTTCACTGGCACCGGTCCGGCTATGACGCTCAGTTTCAAGGTCGATATAGTCGCGCAGTGACATGTTCTCTCCGCTGATGAAATTCTTCTTCATCTCGCCAATGGCCAGCGGCGCTGATTTGGCGATCCGGTCGACGATGTTGTCGACTTCGGTCGTAAAGGAATCGGCATCGAATACCTGGTTGACCATCCCGATTCGAAGCGCTTCTTCCGATTTGAACTTGCCATGCAGAAAGTAGAGTTCTCTTGCCTTGGCGGCACCCACAATGCGCGGCAGCAGCCAGGGGCCGGCCATATCGCCGGAGATCGCAACACCCAGAAAAGCGGAGTTGAAGCTAGCGCCCGCGACGGCATACCGGAGGTCGCATGCGCAAGCCCAGCCGAATCCGGCGCCAGCACAGGCACCGTTGATTGCTGCGACCGTTACCTTTGGCATCTCATGGAGAACCGACGTGATGTGGAAATATTCCTTGCGGCCCTCTTCCTGGGGCTCACCGCTGCTGTAGGCGTTCAGGTCAGCACCAGGACAGAATCCACGTCCGGCACCAGTGAGTTTCACAACACGAACCTCCCTGTCGTCAGCGGCCCGCCTGACACACTCATACAACTCACGCATCATCGTGTTGGTAATGCCGTTAAGCTTGTCAGGACGATTGAGTGTGATGGTTGCCCTGTGATTCGTGACGTCGTAGATGATCGTTTTGTAGTCCGACATGTATTACTCCTGATTCTTTACCTTGTCATCCTCGACCCGCTCACCGAGCCGGTCTTGGGTACCTTGCCTGATTGTCCAGAGAACAGCTGACAAATTGCAAGTCCGAGCGAGTTTACATCACCCAAAACTGCTGGAACTGCCCACTGTTCCCTTTTGCGGCCACCGCTCATGCGATGGGTGGCACAGGCATTGGACCCACGCGCAATTGCGTCTCATCTTCGCGCATAAGGCTGCGAAGATATTCCGGGTCCTCACTATGCTCGAAGGATTCGTTCGGGATTCTGCCCTTGAAGTCCTGGAAAGGGAGCATGTAGGGTCGGCAGTGCTGTCCAAGCATCGTCAATCGGAGTCCTGGTGTTTTTTTACGATATGCACCATGCCAAAGGGCGCCGTTGAACATGACCAGGGAACCTCTGGGTGCCTCGACGGGTATCGCTCGTGGCAATGCCTCATCAGGTTCCGGCAAACGTCCTTCACGATGACTACCGGGAACATAGGCCAGCGCGCCATCATCCCTGGTGTAATCAGTCAGGGTCCAGTTCATGTTGGCGATGTGAGGCACCCGCCAATGCCAGGGTGCGGGGACCATACTCTGATCGGTATGAAAACCGGTGGTCACTTCATTCTCCCAGGCGTCGGGTGTTTGCCACTTGATCCAGCCATCACTGACAGCAAGACGATGCCCATCTCCGAGCATATAGGTCATCAGCGCCTTTTTAACTGGATGGGTCAGTACATCAATGAACGCCTGATCCTCATGAACCAGGTGCGAGAAAATCATTTGACCGGTTTGGCTGGGGCGGCCTTCAATATTTGCCGATGGACCAGTTGCAAGGTTGAAGGAGACGCCCGTGCGCGCCTCGCCTACTCTCAGCAGTGCATCCCGAAGTCGATCTATCCACTCATCAGAAAGCCTGAGCGTTTCCTGTGACACGACGGTCAGGCCAACCTCATCAAGTTCTATCAGGTGATCTGTGAGACCATACTCGGCTACGATTTCACTAATGTCGATTGAATTGTTAACGATCATCTTCACCCTCCTTAAGACAATTTGTATGTCCACGAACATTCGAATATCCGCGGCCGCCTGCCAGTCACATCATCGGCACCGGATACGCAGGCCGGTGTAGACGCGTTCGGCGAAATCTTGTGTCAGCCTCGCCATACCCCAGCCTCTGCTGGACTATCGTCCAATAGGGTAAGAAAAAGTTCGAGAGAAATAAACTTTAGTTGATACAAGCATGTTCAATCTACACCCATTTTTGGCCATCGAGCACGAACGCTATCGCGTTTCTGGGTGAACTCTCAGTTGGCGTTGGTTGATGTGGGGCGCCAGGGTTTGTAGGTTTAGCGGAAATCAATCTGCTCCGAATCGAGTCACATAAGGAAACCTGACCAACAATGACCACAACCCGCGAACTACCTCACGGTAGTCCACAAGAGGTCGGCATGTCTGCTGATCAACTCGGCAAGATTGATGATGTTGTCAGGGAGTACGTAGATGCTGGTAGGATACCAGGAGCCATAGTAGGTATCGCCCGCCGAAACAAGGTGGTCTATATGAAGGCTTATGGCCTGGTTGATGACACGACCCGCAGGCCCATGCAGATGGACTCTCTGTTCCACATGGTGTCTTCGACAAAGCCGGTGCTGGGTGTGGCGGCAATGATGATGATAGAGGAGGGGTTGATCAGCCCTGAAGACCCTGTAGAGAAGTACATCCCAGAGTTCAAAGGTATCCAGGTTGCAGTTGCCGAGGAGGCTGAAAACAAGTGGGAGAAAAACGAGATTCCCGACTATCACCTCGAGGATCTGAAACGTCCCCTGACGATTCATCACCTGTTGACGCACACGGCGGGATTACACACCCATGGATTGGGAGCGATCGTTTCAGGCCTGGACAGGCCAGGCCCGACTGACACGCTTGCTTCATGGATACCCAGAGTGGCGGCTGGGCCTCTGGATTTTCAGCCAGGTACGAAATGGGCTTATAGCGGCACGGTTGGTATGGACGTGGTAGCGCGGATTATTGAGATCGTAACAGGCACGCCTTTTAACGAATTTGTTCAGGCGCGCATATTCGATCCATTGGATATGAAGGATACACACTGGGATGTGACGGAGAGCAAGCTGGACCGGATGCCGGTTTTCAGGAACGACAAAGGGCCCTTCATACAATCCACCGAATATTACTCGGGTTCCCTGGGTCTGATCAGCACCGCGCGTGACTATATGCACTTCGAGCAGATGCTCGTCAACAAAGGGTCAATATTCGGCCATCGACTCCTGAAACCCGAATCCGTCACACTGCTGTCCAGCAATCATGTGGGCAATCTGTTCAACGAAACCGCCAAGGGAGGTTCTGGTCTGGGCTTCGGTTATGCCGTCAGCATCACCATGGACCCTGTAGTGGCTAAAGACGGCAAAATGGCGGGGGCATTTGGCTGGGGTGGTGCGGCAGGTACCATGTCCTGGACCACGCCAGACGAGGACCTGGCCGTTGTGTATATGGTTCAACGACCCACAGATCTGCCGGTGAAAATAGCAGCTGTGGTGGCAGACGCGATCGAGGACTGACATCAATATGCGAATCAATGAATATGCGGTTGAGTTGATAAATCGATGAAAAAGGAAAATGGGAATGACAACATTTGGCATTGAACCTTTAACGCCGCACATTGGGGCAGAAATAAGCAACCTTGATCTTTCCGGGACACTGTCAGATTCCGTCATGGACAAGCTGGAACAGGCTCTGCTTGACTGGAAGGTTCTGTTCTTTCGTGACCAGAACATTGATGTTGAGGACCAGAAACGTGTTGCCAGGTGGTTCGGCGAGTTGGAAGTTCACCCAACGGCCGTGCCCGGGGCAGAGCATGCTGAACTGATACGAATTGCGGAAGATGAGAAGCTGCGAGCCCACAACAACCTGTGGCATTCTGATGTCACGTTCAGGCAGTCGCCGCCACTTGGCTCCATTCTGTGTGGCCGAGAGATTCCGCCGGTGGGCGGCGACACATTGTTTGCCGATATGTACGCGGCTTACGACGGTCTTGATGAGAAAATCAAAGCAAAGATTGACGATGCAAAGGCGGTCCATGTATGGCCGGATGGCTGGGTGAACATGGCCATGAAGTCGCAGAACCTGGACAAGGATGAGTTCTGGCGTCGTTATCCCAACTCGGAGCATCCGGTTGTTCGAACTCATCCGCAAACCGGACGCAGGAG
>JAPKAJ010000200.1 GCA_028825345.1 Arenicellales bacterium
GGCGGTGACGATCCGGGCTTGTAGCGACTCGACAAAACTATCCATCTGGGCAGCCCGCCTTAAAAGCGCGGTATCTGGGGATGCGCCAGTTCGCCGCCATGAACGTGCATGGCATTGAATTCAGCACAACGCGCCAGGGTGGGCACTGCCTTACCAGGATTCAGCAGTCCATCGGGGTCAAACACCGCCTTCAAGGCATGAAACTGATCCAGTTCCTGATCAGTAAACTGAACACACATCTGATTGATCTTCTCTAACCCGACGCCATGCTCGCCAGTGATGGTACCGCCTACCTGCACACACAGATCAAGTATCTGCCCGCCCAAGGCCTCGGTACGCTCGAATTCACCTGGCTTGGAGGCATCGTAAAGAATCAGTGGATGCAAATTGCCATCGCCCGCGTGAAACACATTAGCCACACGCAACCCGCTTTGCGCGGATAACAGCTCAATGCCGGCCAGCACCTTAGCAACCGCTTTGCGCGGTATCGTGCCATCGATACAGTAGTAATCTGGAGAGATGCGGCCTATCGCCGGAAAGGCATTCTTTCTCCCGGACCAAAAACGCACCCGTTCGGCTTCATCGCGCGCGACATCAACCGTCCTAGCGCCGCTTTCACGCAACAGGTCCGACACCATTTGAATATCCGCCTCGACTTCAGCAACCGTACCGTCGAGCTCGCATAACAAAATAGCGGCAGCATCCTTGGGGTAACCCGCCTGCACAAAATCCTCGGCAGCCACAATAGCCGGGTTATCCATCATCTCAAGGCCAGCTGGAATAATGCCTTTCGCTATCACTTGCGCGACAGCCGCCGCTGCCAACTCGACAGTATCAAACGCCGCCAGAAGTACCTTGGCGGCATCCGGCAACGGCAACAGACGTACTGTGACCTCGGTGACGACGCCCAGCATCCCTTCAGACCCAATCATCGTCGCAAGCAAGTCATACCCCGGGGTATCCAGCGCCGTACCGCCTACGTTGATTACATCACCCCCCATCAGCACCACTTGAGCCGCAATCACGTTATGCACAGTGAGGCCGTACTTCAAGCAATGGACACCACCTGCATTCTCGGCCACGTTGCCACCAATGGTGCAGGCGATCTGTGAAGACGGATCCGGCGCGTAGTACAACCCGTGTTCTGCAACCGCCTCGCTGATGGCAAGATTGCGAACCCCTGGCTGCACTCTGGCTGTACGTGTCTGCGGATCAACCTCGATGATGCGACTAAAGCGAGCCAGACTGAGGAGCACCCCCTCTGAGTGAGGTGTCGCACCACCCGAAAGGCCAGTACCTGCACCACGCGCCACCAACGGAACCTGGTATCGCTGACAGAGTCTGAGAATCTCCCGCACCTGCTCAAATGTCTGGGGCAAGGCAACCATGGCGGGCAGTTCGCGATAACCCGTTAAGCCGTCACATTCATAGGGTCGACGAGCTTCTGCTGACAGCAGCAACGCCTCTGACGGCAGGAGCCGCGTTAACTCATCGGTAAATTCATTAAGCTGTTGTGGCATCTGTGAGGCCCATCAACCCTGAGCGCGGTTATTACACGAGATACAGTCAGTATGTCACACAGTTTTTCGTGTCTTAAGTTAAAAGCGTGTCTGGTCTGACCCACAAATTACTGCGCGCTTACCAAGGGATGCCTGTGAGAAAAGCCAGGAAACGCCACTGACTAGGATCGGAGCACAAATGGTTAAACGAGACCTGTCATCTAACTACCTCGGGCCGCACTGAAATTGGGTTTCAGTTGGCCACGTGGCAAAAGTTATCAAATAACTGGCGTGCATTACTCTTGAACTGCGGCATATGGCTCTCAGCCTCAACCTGCATTTTCTGCAGTGAACCTTCGCCTTGGGCTTTATCCAGTGCGGCAGCGTAAGAGGGCACTTCACTCCAATCGTTTATCGTACTATCCTGGAGTTCTACATGAAACTGAATCCCCCAGGCATTCGTACCAACCCGCATCGCTTGCCATTCACAATCGGGCGAACTCGCTAGCAGCACCGTATCACTGGGCGGACGCGTGACTGCAACAGAGTGCCACTGCAGGCACTTGATCGTCGGATCAATTCCTCGAAACAATGGATCATCACTTGCCTGGTTTGTCAGGTTGACGTTCGAAATTCCAATCTCAGGTCTTTTTTGGACCCCGCACTCGCCATCGAGCGCATCGGCCAGCAATTGATGCCCCAAGCACAGGCCCAGATAAGGCTTTTGAAGGTCGCGTACCCAACGACGGATAGCTTCTTTTTCCGCAACTAACCACGGGCAGGTATCTACGTCCCAGACGTCCATGGGCCCACCCATCACCCATAATGCGTCGAAAGGCTGAAGATCAGGAATGAGTTCTCCGGCATCCAGTTCCACCGCCTGCCAGTCAATACCCACCTCACTAAAAAACTGTCGAAAAATTCCAGGATGCTCGCAGGATATGTGTTGAAAGACGAGAATCTTCATTAGCAAGCCCTTTGATAGCATCCGATCTGAGGTCAGCAGTCCAAGGTATGCTCTCGCTCCCATTGGCTAATCGAAGCGCTGTAGTTACGCCAATCCTGGTGCTTTAGCTTGGCGTAACTATCAATCAGGGCATCGCCGAGTCCGGCACGCAATACTTTACTTTTCTCAAAAAGCCGAATCGCATCCAGCAGGTTGGAGGGCAGGCGACGAACACCTTTCAAGGTATGGCCGTGCGTATACATATTAATATCGAGCGGCTTGCCTGGATCACGCTTGCTGGCAACACCATCAAGACCGGAAGCTAACACGCCTGCCTGCAACAGATAAGGGTTGACGGCGCCGTCCATCAGCCGCAGCTCAAAACGTCCAGCATCTGGCACCCGAACCATATGGGTACGATTATTGCCTCCGTAAGTAATCGCGTTAGGTGACCACGTTGCGCCTGAGAGAGTCACCTGCGCCTCGATGCGTTTATAGCTGTTCACGGTCGGATTAAAAACGGCAGTAAGCGCGTCAGCGTTGTGCAACACACCGCCCAGAAACTGGTAAGCCAGTTTTGACAGGCCCATCTCGTCACGGGCATTGTGGAACAGATTTTTCTTGCCGGCTTTGTCCCAGACCGACACATGTGCGTGGCAACCGTTACCCGTAAGATCGATAAAAGGCTTAGGCATGAAGGTCGCGCGTAACCCATGTTTTTCAGCAATCGCCTTGACCATGTATTTGAAAAACACATGACGATCAGCCGTAATCAGCGCATCGTCGAAATCCCAGTTCATTTCAAACTGACCGTTCGCGTCTTCGTGATCGTTCTGGTATGGGTTCCAGCCAAGCTGGATCATGCAGTCGCAGATTTCGCTGATGACATCGAACCGCCGCATCAAAGCCGACTGGTCATAACAAGGTTTTTCCTGGGTATCGCTGGGATCCGATAAAGACAAGCCGTCGGGACTGACCAGGAAATACTCACATTCGACGCCGGTTTTCATGTAATAGCCTTTTTTAGCCGCCTTTGCGATCTGCTGCTTCAGCGCGACCCGTGGGGAAGCCGCCACCCAGTCGCCACCCATGAACAGATCCCCTGCAAGCCATGCTACCTGAGGCTTCCACGGCAACTGGATCAGGCTGGCCGGATCCGGGATTGCGAACATATCTGGATGGGCTGGCGTCAAATCCAACCACGCAGCGAAGCCAGCAAAACCAGCGCCGTCTTTTTGCATCTGGCCAATTGCGCGCGTTGGCACCAGCTTTGAGCGCAATACCCCAAACAGATCTACAAAACTGATCAGGAAATACTCTATACCTTTTTCTTTAGCGACTTTTGCCAGGTTCACTGCCATTGAACTTACCCTCCGGTGATGCGTTCACTACATAGTACTCTGAGATCTGAATTAGAGGCGCAGATGTTCTTACGACCCCGGCTGCGGCTCAACGATGAATGATAAAAAGCGAATAGGCAAACGCTTTAATTCCTCGGGGCCATGTGGCGCATCAGCATCGAAATAAAGTGAGTCGCCTTTGCCCATGGCATACGTCTGGCCACCATGTCTATAAACCAGCTCACCTTCGAGGATATAAATAAATTCGACACCATCGTGCTGAAACAATGGAAAAACCTCAGACGCCTCTAAGATGACAATAAGATAAGGCTCTACCAAGGTCGCCCGATCACCCACCGAGTGGCCCAGCAGGTGATACTGGTGCCCCGCTCGAGTGCCTCGTCGATCAATGACTAAACCCTGCCCCGCCCGCACGAACGAAGCCTCGCGCTCCTGCTCGAACTTACGAAACAATGCGGTAACAGGGACGTTCAAAGCTCCGGCTACAGATTGAAGCGTGCCAAGCGAGGGCGATGTATGGCCGTTCTCGATTTTAGAGAGCATTCCGGGCGATAGATTCGATTGACGGGCAAGATTTGCAATCGTCATGCCAAGTTGGGTGCGGTATACCCGAACCTGCCGACCAATCGCGTCTTCCAGTTGATTTTCGCGCTC
>JAPKAJ010000201.1 GCA_028825345.1 Arenicellales bacterium
AGGAATGCAACATATCTCTCCCATATTCAACGAACCGTGCGAGGTAGAGTCGCTCACGTTCGAGCGCGATGGCTGGCAGTTGGTGCGGTGCATTAAAACGGGGTTTGTATTCCTGCCCAATCCACCCCTTACAACGCACTGGAAAAATCTCTGGCATGGGAGCAGAGCACGCTTGTTGAGCGAGAACGTCGTCGTCAATCAGAGCCACTGTTCGCGCAAGTATCAGCGCTGACTAAAGCGGTGCGACGAAATGTATTACCGCATAGGAATAAGATGTCAGAGATTGCCTGGTCGGCAGTGGGGAAGGAAAGTCGAGTTCAACCTGTGCGGATATTGGATATTGGATGCGGCACAGGTAACTTGATGGTTGATCTTGTGAATCGCTTTGCCCGTCTCGGTGGAGCGGTAGTGCCTATCGGTATTGAAGTGTCCGAGGCGCTGTCGAAAAAAGCCAATTCCCGTTTTAGGTCTTTGGGCGGCGAAGTGATTTTCGCCAATGCGCTCGATGGAACAGTCCGGTCAGATATCGGCACTGTTGATCTGATAATAATGAACTCGTTTTTGGAACACGAGGCGAAGCCGAGAGTATTGCTTGAGAATCTGACACCTGTCTTAGCAAGTGACGGTGCTATCGCGATCAAGGTTCCAAATTTCGCCTCCTGGAACCGGGTAGCTCGTGGAGCGAAGTGGTGCGGGTTTCGCTACCCAGATCACGTTAACTACTTTAGCCCGCGAACATTGAAGCTGCTGGCAGAAGTATCGGGCTACCGCATGGAACCCCAGCATATTACAGATCGATTGCCCTTCAGTGACAATATGTATGCCGTGTTGCGGATAAAGTAATCTGCGCAGATTAACTAAAATGGGTGATTATTGCCTGCGAGCAGGAGATTGTCGATCATTGTGCAACGCCGGCCAGCGACACAGAACTTGTTGTCGAGGTTGGGCAAGGGCAGGTAGTGGCCTGCCTGGCGGCACACGAAGCGAAACTTGGCAACGCTTGCAAAGCAATCATCGGTGAACTGCTAAGCGATTAGTTATTTGAGCGGGTGGTAAAGCCTTGCCCGCATCGAGCTTTCCCGTTATCGTTTAATTCTGAATCCCCTGCCGGACGGGAATCAGCCGGGTCGGCTGGCATATAAGCCTTGCTCGCCGGAGCAGGGATGGCGCCACCTGCAGTTGCTAGGTGTGCTTTAAGTTCCCCTTTGGGCTGTATAGGCATACCACTAAGATCCATGCCCAAAGCTCGGTGGAAGCAAGGCCTGCTCCCGACGATTCTGCAGATTTCACAGCCAGTGGATCCGCTCATAGTCTTCAAATAGATTGGTTGTTCCTCCTATACTCGTCACCATGCAACTGCAGCCCATCGACGATGCACCATTTGGGGTTATTGCGCCTGGGTTCGACTGCGCATCAGCGGACCCTGAGTCGATAAAGGAGATTCGACGCGCGCTGCACCGCGATCAAATTGTGGTATTGCGCGGGCAAGCGCATCTGACACCGCAACAGGAGGTAGCGTTCTACCGTTTGATTTACCCCAGCGGTACCACCGTCTGGCGTGATCAGACCCATAACCCCTGGGAAAGATACAAGGTTGAGCAGGGCAATAAGGCCGGCACTTATCAGATTCCCAAAGTACCGGGCGTGCTCGTGATCGGCAAGGGCGAGATCGACCACTACGGCCTCAAGGCGACTCTCGGCGGAGACCGCGCCGCGTACGGTGAGCAGGAAGGTTCACAAGTACTCGGTGGTGGTGTGCTTCAATGGCATATCGATGGCGCGTTCTATGAACACACCCCTTGCCACTATACACAGATGCGTTGTATCGAGGCTCCTGCAGGCAAGGACCATTGGCTGACCAGCACCGATGACAAACAGAGCCGTCTTTGGTGTCCGGCCGGATCAACCGCCTTTGCGAGTGGACGTGTTGCTTACGACTTGATGCCCCCTGATGTCCGACAACGATGCCTGCATACTCAGGTGCATTATCTGCCTCGGCCATTTGAGGCGACCTACAGGCTAGGTAACAGCAACAATGGTCTGCGGGTCGTCGATCCCGAGGCCGAGGCTCGTTTTAAGAAGGGGTCCGAACCACCTGGCACGGCTTTCAATGATCCGATGGCGCAGGTCTATCCTCTGGTGTGGACTTGTCCGGCAACAAAATTTCAGGCACTTATGCCACAGCCGCGTTGCCTGTCCTGCCTCGAAACAGAAACCGATTCGGAACCCGTTTTTCTTGGTATTACTGAGTCGAGACAGCTGGTCGAATCCTGGATGCGCCCGGCGATAGCTGCCAAAAGCGTCTACGTACATGCCTGGCAACCAGGAGATCTGGTAATCTGGCACAACCGCTCGGTCTGGCATTCAGCCACCGGCGAGCTCGCGCGAGACGACCGACGTGTCATGCACCTTACCGCTTACAACAGCAGTGAAGCACCAGTTTGTATGATTAACTGAAAGGCATTGTGGGGACAACATACCTAATCGGCGGATCAAGAAATGGAAGAAGACCGCATACTAAGTTTTGATCTGGGAAGCCATGTCTTTGCAGTCAGTACCGAATCTGACATGGCCCAGCGCCTGTTTGATCAGGGTCTGAACTGGTGTTTTGCCTTTAATCAGGAAGAAGGACTTGCCTGTTTCCAAAGGGCACTGGAATTTGACTCAGATTGCGCAATGCTGCATTGGGGGGTGGCCTATGCGGCAGGGCCGTTTTACAACATGCCCTGGTGTGATTTCAGCGAGCCTGAAGCTGTTGACTGCACCGCGTTTTGTTGTGGTCATATTGATCAGGCGCTGGCGTTGTCGGATAGTGCTACGCTATCTGAAAAGGCGCTGATCAGTGCACTGGCCGGGCGAGTTCAAAAACCGCACACTGTCAGTCAGTCGGAATATGACAGCTGGGACGATGCTTACGCACAGGCCATGCGCAAGGTTTACTCTGACTTTCCCGAAAACCAGGACGTCATGGCTCTGTTCATTGAGGCGATGATGACCCGTACGCCATGGCGACTGTGGGATGTCAAAACAGGACTGCCAACAGTAGGTGCCGATACGCTTGAGGCAATCGCGGTCTGTGAAAAGGCCATTGCCTTGGCCGATGAAAGGCGCGACCAACAACATCCGGCGATTTTACATCTACATATACACCTGCTTGAGATGTCTCCCATGCCCGAGCGGGCAATGGATTCAGCCGATCGCCTTGGCGGGTTATGCCCTGATGCGGGTCATATTCATCATATGCCCGGGCATATCTATGTTCTGTGTGGTGAATATGAAAAGGCCAGGATTGCGAGCGAAGAGGCCATCCGCGTGAACCGAAAATACCTTGCCTACGCCGGACCTTACAACTATTACACCACGGCACGGTGTCATGACCTGCATCTGATGATGTATACCTGCATGTTTCTTGGCCAGTTCGAACCCGCAATGGCCGCTGCGCAAGAGATTTGCGACAACCTGTCACCTGATGTGATAGATATGAAAGGCAAGCCGTTTATGGCAAGCACAATGGAGGGCTATTACGCTATGAAAATGCACGTGCTTGTGCGTTTTGGAAAATGGCGTGAAATCATTGATGCCCCAATGCCCCAAGATCCAAAGCTTTATTGTGTTTCGACCTGCATGCACCATTACGCAAAAGGGATTGCGCATGCAGCGATGAAGCGTTTCACAGAGGCCGAAGATCACAAGCGCCAATTTTATGGGGCTCTTAAACGGGTCCACCCAGGCCGAAAATTCTTCAATAACCCGGCAATCGAAACACTGGGTGTTGGCGAAAAGATGCTGCTCGGAGAATTGGAGTACCACAAAGGCAATCACGAAGTCGCTTATGCGCATTTGCGTGAAAGTGTGCAGCGTTGCGACGATCTACACTATTCCGAGCCATGGCCCTGGATGCATCCGCCACGCCATGCTCTGGGGGCATTGTTAATGCAGCAAAACCACTACGTAGAGGCAGAAGAGGTGTATCGCGCTGACCTCGGTCTAAACGATGATGTACAACGCTGCGCCCAACACAAGAAAAATGTCTGGTCTCTTCACGGTTTGGTTGAATGCTTAAAGCATAGCGGCGAAACCAAAGAACGCATTGATCTTCAGGTGTTCTTGACGAGTGCACTTGCGAATACCGACGTTGCTGTCACGTCCTCATGTTGTTGCCGCAAAACGGTCGTTGATATTGGCAACTGCTGAGCAGTCAACTATTATCAATAGAGACACGGACTACTCTACTCGTCTTCCCCGCGCATCAGTTCATCCGCATGTATCCACTGGCGAACACTATCGGGTGGGGGTATGGGTGTGCCGTCGTAATTCATGGCATCCAGCAAGTCGGCAGTGGGTACAGATTGCCCACGCGTCCTGAATAGACCGCGGGCGGTGGCGCGGGCCGCACGGGTGTCGCCGGCCAGTATGTCGTGGCGAAAATACAGCCACTTATCATCCCAGCCAAGA
>JAPKAJ010000202.1 GCA_028825345.1 Arenicellales bacterium
CTTTATCTTTATCTTTATCGGGAGTAACTTATATTGACAGATAACGCGCGCATTCTATCTGCCAGACGGGTGATAACGATGAATCCCTCGATGCCATTTGCGACTCATGTTTTAGTCCGGGATGGCCGCGTACTCGCTACCGGGAACCTGGAGGAAGTCAGTAACTGGGGCGACTTTCCGATAGACGATACCTTCGGCGACAGTATTTTGCTGCCCGGCTTCGTCGAGGGGCATAGCCACATGATGGCAGGCGGTATTTGGCGATACACCTATGTGGGATTCCACGATCGCGAAGACCCTAACGGAAAACATTGGCGTGGACTCTACAATATCAAAGACCTCGCTATCCGACTGGCAGAAAGTGAAAAGGCGCTGGCTGGGGCTGATGACCCTCTGATCTGCTGGGGATTCGATCCAATTTTCTTCAATGAAAAACGATTGAATCGGCATGACCTGGATCGGGTGTCATCAACCCGACCGATTATGGTTTGGCACTCCAACTTTCACCTAATGACTGTGAACTCTGTAGCGCTTGCCATGGTCGGTTACGGCTCGGGCACCGACATTGAGGGGGTACTGCTTGACGACGACGGCAGTCCCAATGGTGAATTGCAGGAACTGGCCGCCATGTTTCCGCTGATGCGCCGACTCAAGATTAACCTTCGGGAATTCGGCAACAGTGCACAGAGTATCGAAGCCTATGGCCGAGTCGCGCGACGTTGCGGAGTCACAACCGCAACAGATCTGTTTAATGATCTTCTGGATGAGGATATCAGACAGCTGAACGAAGCCACTCTTTCCGACGAATATCCCCTGCGATTGGTGCCGGCGCTCAGCGGCCATTCTGGGACACCCGACGATATTGCCCAGCGAGCCAAGGAGATTTCAGTAATCCGCAACGATAAGTTGCGCCTGGGCCTGGTGAAGTTAATGACAGACGGATCAATCCAGGGTTTCACAGCACAACTGAAATGGCCCGGTTACTATCGTGGACCAAATCACGGTATCTGGAACATTGCACCTGAGGCGCTTTTCGACCTGGTCGGCACGCTCAATCGTGAAGGCCTACAGGTGCATGTCCATGTAAACGGTGATGCCGCCTCAGAACTCGCCATTAAAGCTTTTGCAAAGGCGTTAACTCACCATCCGCGACCAGACCACCGGCACACCCTGCAGCATTGCCAAATGGCCGACCGCAGCCAGTTTCATCAGATGGCAGCACTCCGACTTGGTGTTAATCTTTTTGCCAATCACATCTTTTTCTTTGGAGACCAGCATCGGGATATCACTATGGGTCCAGAGCGCGCCTCACGAATGGACGCCTGTCGGACCGCGCTGGATGAAGGCGTCAACCTTTCGATTCATTCCGACGCACCTGTCACTCCCATGGGACCCCTGACAGTGGCCTGGTGTGCCGCTAACCGCCTGACGGGCAGTGGCCAGGTGCTGGGGCCCATGGAGTGCATCACTTTGGATGAAGCCATGCGTGCGATAACGCTGGGACCCGCGCGCAGCCTGCATCTTGATCACGAGATCGGTTCGATTGAATCAGGCAAGCGCGCGGACTTTGCCATCTTGGATGCTGATCCCTACGAAGTAGGCGCGGCGGAACTTAATAAAATAAACGTTATAGGCACTGTGGTCGGCGGTACCGCGTTTACTGATCTATGACCGGTGGCGCCTTACCGGTCAGTATCATCACCGGCTACCTGGGCGCCGGCAAGACCACCTTTATCAACCAACTGCTCAGCAATCCCAATGAACTGGCAATCACTATCCTGGTCAATGATTTTGGCTCAATTTCTATCGACAATGCCCTGATCGAGAGCCAGTCTGCCGATACCATTACACTGGCCAACGGTTGCATTTGTTGCACCCTGGGGAGCAGTTTAGTAACCACATTGTGTGCGGTGCTGGATGCACCACGCCGACCAGACTGGTTGATTATTGAAGCCAGCGGTGTGGCTGAGCCCGCCAAACTCTACAACATCGCCAAGGCAGAGCCGGACCTCAGTCTGGAAAATGTGATCTGCCTGGTCGATTGCGCCACCATCAGCGACTGGTTAAGTGATCATGACGTTGGGCCCGTTGTCGCGCGCCAAGTACAACAAAGTGATTTGCTGTTGTTGAATAAGTGTGACCTGGTGGATGAGGCCAAGCAGTCAAGCGTTACTGCCCTTCTGCAACAGCAAAACCCTAAAGCCCGATTATTTCCAACGGTGGATTCGAAGTTGCCGTTTGAAGTGGCGAGACAGTCGTCCTGCCTATCCGGTGAAAATTTAATAGCGACAGCGCCCGAATCGATCCCCGGACAAAGCCATGAGCGCGAGTTCGAGCGTTGGACCCTCGAACTCACTGGCGTTATTGAAGAGAAGCGCTTGCGCAAAGCGCTACGCCACCTTGATCCATGTGTTCATCGATTGAAGGGTCTGGTGCGACTTGAGCACTGCAACGAGATAGCGCAAGTGCAGTATGCCGGAGGCCGATTGAAGATCACGCCATACCAAGGGTCGGATTCAGGCTTGGGCGAGGCACTCGTCGCCATCGGCCCGGCGGGCCACGACATGGCTACACACCTTGACCAGAGATTTAGCAACATCAGTGGGCCTGAGCGCTAAGATCGGAGACTTATTTTTAACAACGTCCTGCACCAGGTGCCTCTAATACTCCCCAGCGTTACCTGACGGTGGGCATGATTCTAAGGAACTAGAAGCTTCTCAGGTGGTAATGGCTCCCCTCGTAAGGATAGAAATGATGAGCACAACAAAGCAATCGGCAACTACGCCGCAATGCTAACTTAGGTATTTGGCGTACTCTTCAATATGCTTGCTGAGGCTCATGGCGTGCTCGCGCACCAGCCGCTCGGCCTTGTCGGCGTCGCGCTGCTCCAAAGCTTCAATGATACGCATGTGATCAATCACCGATTGGTCAGATCGATTATGTTCCTTTACCGCCTGAACACGTATTGATCGCATATGTAAAAACAGGTTACTGGCCATAGTCTGAATCAGGGCGCACTTACTGAGCGCCATAATGGTTTTATGAAACTCTATATTCGTATCTGAATATTCATCGATGTGCGCCCGGGCCTCCTCCTTGTCATCAAAGCTCGCAAACATCTTACGCAGTTTGCTGATCTCGGCTTCGCTTGCATTCTGAGTGGCAAGTCGAGCCGCCATACTTTCCAGCGCGGCCCACACACAGACTACTTCCAGGATTTCCTCCTTGGTCTTGCGCACGACATAAGTGCCACGCCGGGGCACATTCTTGACCAGCCCCTCCTGCTCCAGCCGCGATAAAGCCTCACGCACGGGTGTCCGACTCACGCCAAGCTCTTCTGCCAGCCTTCTTTCATCCAGCTTGGGCGGTTCAGGTGTGGAATAAATATCCATCTCAGTAATCGCATCTTTCAACATCGAATAGACCTGATCCTTGAGTGCCTGAGCTACGCCGATCGGGGCCAGTTTGATATCACTCATAAGTTCACCTGCAGACATATGACGCGCGCGACGAATTCTTAAACTGCGCCAGCTTCCCTGAAAGATGCGATTTCCTCGTCGCTGCATCCTAACACCTGGGACAATACTTCATCGGTATGCTCACCCAGCAGGGGTGAACGGGTTACGGTCACAGTGTTATCCGAAAGCTTTACCGGGCATCCGACCGAAAGATACGGACCGCGTTCAGGGTGATCACATTCGACGATAGTGCCGGTTGCACGCAACGACGGCTCATCAGCAATCTCCTTCATTGAAAGAATCGGCCCCACCGGGATATTCAGTGGATTACATACTTCCATGACTTCGTACTTGGTCTTGGTCATGGTCCAATCTTCAACCGCGCCAAAGACCTCATTCAGGCGCGGCAGACGCGCGTCTGGCGTTGCGTAGTCTGGGTCTTCCTTCCAGTTGGGTTTGTCAATGACGTCACATATGTTTTTCCAAACGGCAGCCTGGGTAATGAAGTAGGTATAGGCATCCGGATCGGTCTCCCATCCCTTGCACTTCAGGATACGGCCCGGCTGCCCACCACCCGAGTCGTTGCCGGCGCGCGGGGCAGCCTCACCAAATGGTATGTTCTCACCATGCTGTGAGTACTCTTTCAGAGGGCCCGCTTTTAAGCGCTGCTGGTCGCGCAACTTGACCCGACACAGATTGATTACCCCATCCTGCATGGCAGCAAGCACACGTTGTCCGCGGCCCGTTTTCTCCCGATGTAACAACGCCGCCAGGATACCGAACCCAAGATGTAGGCCGGTGCCCGAATCGCCGATTTGAGCACCGGTCACCATAGGCAAACCATCGTGAAAGCCTGTGGTGGATGCGGACCCGCCTGCACACTGCGCCACATTTTCGTAAACTTTGCAATCCTCGTAAGGTCCCGGGCCAAAACCCTTAACTGAAGCCATGATCATACGAGGATTAAGTTCCTGGAT
>JAPKAJ010000018.1 GCA_028825345.1 Arenicellales bacterium
ACCGAAGAGAACCGCCTTCTATCTGACCGTGGAAGCGTTACTGTTGATTCACGCACTAACTCGTTGCTGATCCAGGATACCGCGCAAAAAATCCGCGAGATTCGAAAACTCATCAGCGAACTGGACCGGCCGGTCAAACAGGTGCTGATCGAAACCCGAATCGTCGAGGCCAATGAGGATTTCAGCCGTAACATCGGTGTTAAGCTCGGCCTAACTGGGATTAACAGTAATACTGGCCTGGGTAGTTTGATCGGGTCGGGCTCTACTTCGAATACAGCGGTTGTTCGCAACGATGGTATTAGTGCTAGTGGAGATGGATCATTGGGGGTCAATCTGCCAGCGACTGGCATCGGCTCGGTGGCGCCGGCGTCCTATGCGTTCACCCTGGCGAAGGCTGGTGCTGGCTGGGCTGCTCTGATTGATCTGGAGATCTCGGCGCTGGAGGCGAAAGGCAATGGCAAGATTGTTGCCAATCCACGGTTACTGACCGCGGATAAACAAGAAGCGCATATTGAGCAGGGGCAGGAGCGGATCTTTACGACCAACACGTTGGGGGAGGGTACCGTTGTAACCAAGAAGGCGGTACTGAGTTTGACAGTGACCCCGCAGATCACACCCGATAATCGCGTTATCCTTGACGTTTTCGTTACTAAGGACTCATTCGTGTCGCCCACAGAAGAGAATATCAACACTCTCCAGGTTCGTACCCAGGTGTTACTGGACAATGGTGAGACCGTGGTGCTGGGGGGTATCTATGAGCAACAGACTTCAGAAAGTGTTTCCAAAGTTCCAGTGCTAGGCGATCTGCCGATACTGGGCGTGCTTTTCAGAACCCGGGGAATCCTTGATAATCGCCGGGAGCTGCTCATATTCCTGACGCCACGTATTATTAATCCCGTGCTTACCGCGGGCTGACCCAATACTGCCAGCGCCTGGCGGATGGGTGTATATCAAATAGGCCTGCTTTATGATTTCTGCGAGTAATATCTACCTGGTTGGGCCCATGGGGGTCGGCAAGACTACTGTCGGCAAGGCGCTGGCCAAGAGTCTGGGCATGGATTTTATCGACTCCGACCAGCAAATCGAAGACCGTACTGGCGTTAGCATCAGCACGATCTTTGATATTGAAGGTGAAGAGGGGTTTCGGAAACGTGAGGCCCAGATGATCTTCGAACTGGTGCAAAAGAAGAACATTGTCCTGGCCACCGGTGGTGGCGCAGTCGCCCGTGAGGATGTGCGTAAGGTCATGCGACACAATGGCCTGGTGATATATCTGCATGCAACTGTCGAGATGCTAGTCGAGCGCACTCGCTCAAGTAAGAACCGACCTCTGTTAAACAGCGACAAGGAGCCGCGGGAGGTTCTGGAATCGCTAATGCAAGAGCGCGAACCGCTGTATCGGGCTGAAGCCGATATTGTTTTTGAGACTGATTCACGCTCGCCCCATGCAGTGGCGCGGGATATCTGCAACGAGATCAGAGAACGTTGGCAACGCTGAACGTAGATCTCGGTAGTCGCAGTTATCCGATCATCGTTGGTGCCGACTTGCTCGGCGATCGTGCGCTGCTATCACCCTATCTGGCGGGTGATGAGGTCGTCGTTGTCAGCAATGACCGAGTGGCACCTCTTTATCTTGATCGGGTAACAACCTCCCTGAAAGACAGGCGTCTCAGCTGCCAGATACTGCCAGATGGTGAGCAGCACAAGACTGTAGGCAACCTGCAGTTGGTATTTGATACCTTGTTGGATAATCACTGTAGCCGAGACACGACGCTGATCGCCCTGGGTGGTGGAGTGATCGGCGACCTGGCGGGTTTTGCTGCGGCGTGTTACCAGCGCGGCATCGCGTTTATTCAGTTGCCGACCACATTGTTGGCCCAGGTTGATTCGGCAGTCGGTGGCAAGACGGCTGTTAATCATCCGCAGGGCAAGAACATGATTGGCGCTTTCCATCAGCCGGTGTGCGTCGTGTCGGATACCCGAACTCTGGTCACACTCGAACCGCGCCAGTTATCCGCAGGCCTCGCCGAGGTTATCAAGTGTAGTCTGATTTGTGACGAGCTCTTTTTCTCCTGGTTAGAGGACAATATCGAAAAAGCGTTGGCCTATGATGAGGAAGTGCTCGAATACGTCATCATCGAATCGTGTCGTCACAAGGCTCAGATGGTCGCCCGCGACGAGAAGGAAGTTGGCGAGCGAGCGTTGTTGAATCTGGGGCACACCTTTGGTCATGCGATTGAGGTTGCAACCGGATACGGTAACTGGTTGCATGGCGAGGCAGTTTCGGCAGGGATGGTCATGGCAGCCACTATGTCGCAGAAGATGGGATGGCTGGATAAGGCGCAATGCGATCGTATTCGCGAGTTGTTGACGAGAGCCCGACTACCCATTGATCCACCCGTTGCAATGCGTCCAGCCGACTACCTGCGACACATGAAAGTCGATAAAAAGGTCAGTGGTGGCCGGGTGCGTTTGATATTGTTAGAAGCAATAGGTCGGGCACGACTGGTATCTGACTACCCTGACGCGCTACTGCACGAAGTGTTGAGCGGATTCTCTGATTAGCTCAAGTCTTCCTCTACGCGCAGGGTAATCCAACCCCTTTTTTTCGACCAAAATATAGCTCTGAGGTAATCGCTCAGAGCCACATAGTGTTTGTTTTTGCTTTCAAGCAAGGCGGGTTGCACCAATGAGGGGCAAATACGAGTTGATATCAGCCAAATTTGCCCTGACCATAAAGTCAAACGGTTTGAACCTGTTTTTGCCTGTCGTTATACTTGTTCGGCCGTCGCGCTGGTATTTTCTGAACAAGACGGCATTTGCCTCCTGTACGGTTGTTGGTCGATTAGCCCTCCTAGAGCCATGCGCGTCACTGCCGGGAAACGCGCGAGACGGGTTCGTGCACCCTGGGAAATCTGCGGCCTATTGATAGGAGGGGCAAACCCCTGATGAGCAAACGACCAACCCGCCCCCAAGGGCTCTATGACCCGGCTTTTGAGCATGATAGCTGCGGTGTGGGCTTCGTTGCGCATATCCGCGGCACCGCCAGTCGCAGCATTGTTGAAGATGCCTATGCGATGCTGAAAAGCATGGAGCATCGGGCAGGTGTTGGCGCCCAGCCCAACAGTGGTGATGGCGCAGGAATTCTGACCGCCATACCTCACGAATTCCTTGCCAGAGTTGTTCGTGATGAGTTGAGACTTACCTTGCCCGCAGCGGGGCGTTTTGGAATCGGATTGGTGTTCCTTCCCCGAAACACTGATGAGCGGAATCACTGTAAGCGTGCCGTCGAGACATTGATCGAAGCCCACGGTCAGAAATTGCTGGGCTGGCGGATAGTGCCGGTCGCATCGGAAAATTCTGATCTGGGCGATGCCGCGCGATTATCCGAGCCACACATGGAGCAGTTGCTGGTAGCGGCATCAGATGGCCTGAATCGAGATGCCTTCGAGCGCAAGCTGTACCTGATTCAAAAACAGGCCAGCCATCAACTGCGGACTGCAGAGAATCTGGCGCAGGGCAAAATGTTCTACGTTTGCTCACTCTCGACCCGAGTCATGATTTACAAGGGCATGCTCCGCACTTTGCAATTAATGGATTATTTCCCGGATCTGCAAGAGGCAGACTACGTTAGTCATTTGGCCATGGTGCATGCCCGATTCTCCACAAATACATTTCCAAGCTGGGATCGAGCGCACCCCATGCGATTGATAGCACACAACGGAGAGATCAATACCTTCCGGGGTAATCGAAACTGGATGCGGGCGCGTGAAGGCGTAATGCATAGTGATTTGTTCGGGGACGATCTTGCGTCGATCTTCCCGGTGATTGAGCCCGATTGTTCAGACACCAGTGGTTTTGACAACGCGCTGGAATTCTTGCTGATGACGGGCCGAACGTTACAGGAGTCCATCATGATGATGGTGCCTGAAGCGTGGCAGAAGCATGAATCGATGAATGCGGCTAAACGTGCCTTTTACGAATATCACTCGACATTGATGGAGCCCTGGGACGGGCCGTCATCAGTCACTTTTACCGATGGACGCTATATCGGCGCAGTGCTCGACCGTAATGGTCTGCGGCCAAGTCGGTACTATGTCACCACAGATGATCGTGTGGTGATGGCGAGTGAGGTAGGAGTTTTAGCGATCGAGCCTGACAAGATACGTGAGAAGGGCCGACTTCGGCCCGGGCGAATGTTTCTTGTAGATTTTGAAAAAGGAGAGCTTGTTCCCGATCTTGAGCTCAAAGCCGAATTCGCTGCACGGCAACCCTATGCCCGGTGGCTGCAAGAACAGCGTATCGATCTTTGTGAACTTCCTGTAGCGAGTGGGGTTGCCGGGTTGGATAGCGCCTCACTGGTACCCCGCCTGCGTGCTTTTGGCTATACGCTGGAAACTATGCATTTCATGTTGATCCCACTGATCCATGAGCAACGGGACCCGATAGGCTCTATGGGTAATGACTCAGCTCTGGCATGCCTCTCTGATCAGCCGCGATTGATTTACGATTACTTCAAACAACTGTTTGCACAGGTAACTAATCCGGCGATCGACTCCATTCGTGAAGACGTCATTATGTCTTTGGAATGCTATATCGGGCCCGAACAAAACTTGCTGAGCCCAGTCGCAAAGAGTTGCCATCGATTGCGGGTGGCTCACCCGATACTCACCCATGAGGAATTGGCTGCCATTGCCCAACTGGATTATCGCGGGTGGCGTAGCCAGGTAATCGACATCACTTTCGATCGGTCATCTGGGGCAATCGGGCTGTTGTCGACATTAGGTCGGATTTGTGAGGAGGCAGAGTCGGCAGTTGATGCGGGTATCAACGTGCTGGTATTGTCGGATCGCGCCCTGAGCGCGGATCGCCCGGCAGCCAGTATGCTGCTGGCGGCAGGAGCTGTGCACCAGCATCTGGTGCGGACAGCCAAGCGTACCCGCGTCGGCCTGGTGGTTGAAACCGGGGAGGCCAGCGAGGTGCACCATCATTGTCTGCTGATCGGCTATGGCGTTGACGCGATCAACCCCTACCTCGCACTGGAGGCATTATGGCAGTCGCGTCGCGACGGCAAACTGGATCCCAAGGCCCTGCCTGATGATGCCGCAGTACTCGACGCCTATCGCAAAGGTGTCGCTAAAGGTATTCTCAAGGTGATGGGAAAAATGGGGATCTCGACCCTGCAGTCTTATAAAGGCGCACAGATATTCGAGGCCGTCGGTGTGCAAAGCGAAGTCATCGATTTGTGCTTTACTGACACCGCAAGTCGTCTGCAAGGCGTGGGCTTTGATGTGCTGGCACAGGAGATCCTGCGACGTCACGAGTTGGGATTTCCACGAACTACCTCGGGTAATGTTGCGGGCTTGCCCAACCCTGGCGAATATCACTGGCGCGCTGGCGGCCGTAAACACGCTTGGGAGCCCCAGGCCATAGCCAGTTTGCAGCGAGCCGCTGGACAAAACAGTAAATCGGCCTATCGGGATTTTGCCAATACGATTAACGCTGAAGCCAGCGGCCGCTGCACATTGCGCGGACTGATGTCTTTTCGGGCCGGTGTAGCCGGTGCGCCGGTGGCGCTGTCCGAGGTTGAACCTGCAGCCCACATCGTGCGGCGTTTTTGTACTGGCGCCATGAGTTTTGGATCCATCTCTCCCGAGGCCCATGAAACGCTCGCGATTGCAATGAATCGCCTGGGCGGTAAGAGTAATACAGGGGAGGGTGGTGAGGATCCTCAGAGGTTCCAGCCACTTGCCAACGGCGATCTCAAGCGCTCGGCGATCAAGCAGGTGGCTTCGGGTCGTTTTGGGGTTACCGCCTGGTATCTTTCCAACGCAGACGAAATACAGATCAAGATTTCCCAGGGCGCCAAGCCCGGTGAAGGCGGTGAATTGCCGGGTACTAAGGTTGATGAAAACATCGCCCGGATCCGCTATTCCACACCAGGGGTTGGCCTGATCAGCCCGCCACCGCACCATGACATCTATTCCATCGAGGATCTCGCTCAACTGATCTATGATCTTAA
This sequence comes from Arenicellales bacterium, assembly GCA_028825345.1. Taxonomy (GTDB): domain Bacteria; phylum Pseudomonadota; class Gammaproteobacteria; order Arenicellales; family UBA868; genus UBA868. Next base: position 6,023 of record JAPKAJ010000018.1, read on the forward strand.
AAATACCAATCCGGATGCCCGAGTCAGCGTCAAACTGGTTTCAGAAGTTGGCGTAGGCACTATCGCCGCAGGGGTTGCTAAAGCGCATGCCGATCACATCCTGATCTCCGGTGACAGCGGTGGAACCGGTGCGTCGCCATTGACCAGCATCAAGCACGCCGGGTTGCCCTGGGAGCTTGGCATCGCCGAGACACACCAGACACTGGTGATGAACGATTTGCGTAGTCGGGTCGTCTTGCAGACCGATGGCGGGATCAAAACAGGTCGGGATGTGGTGATTGGGGCACTACTCGGCGCTGAGGAAATTGGCTTTTCAACTGCCCCTTTGATCACGCTTGGATGCATCATGATGCGCAAGTGCCACCTCAATACCTGCCCGGTAGGAATTGCAACCCAGGATCCGGTCTTGCGTGAAAAGTTCCATGGACGGCCAGAAAGCGTAGTGAATTATCTGTTTCTGGTGGCCGAAGAGGCGCGGGGGATTATGGCCCAGCTGGGTTTTAGAACATTCAATGAGATGATTGGTCGTGTCGATGTGCTCGAGCTCGATTCGACCGTCTCACATTGGAAAGCCAGCGGCATTGATCTCGCGCCGCTGCTGGCGCCGGCACAAAAGCCTCGTGAGGACACCGGTGTTTACTGCCAAACTCCCCAGGATCACGGGCTCGACAGAGCCTTGGACAATACCCACCTCATCAGACTCAGCAAGGCGGCATTGGAGAAGGGCGAACGTGTGGAATTCGAGTTGCCAATCAACAATACCCATCGCACGGTAGGCACTTTGCTGAGCCACCAGATCGTCAAACGCTGGGGTGAGTTTGGCCTGCCAGATGACACCATTCATGCCCGCTTTGATGGGTCAGCAGGACAGAGTTTCGGCGCTTGGCTGGCCCGCGGCGTGACCTTGGAGTTGGTTGGCGACGCCAATGACTATGTAGGCAAGGGGCTTTCGGGCGGGTATATCGTGGTCTATCCACCGCCTGAAAGTAGTTTTGTGCCCGAGCACAATATTCTTGTTGGCAATGTAGTGCTCTACGGTGCAACCGGTGGGCGTGCGTTTTTTCGCGGCGCGGCGGCCGAACGTTTCGCAATTCGCAACAGCGGAGCGTGGACCGTGGTCGAGGGCGTGGGAGACCACGGCTGCGAATATATGACCGGTGGACGAGTGGTGATTCTCGGTCCGACAGGTCGTAACTTCGCGGCCGGGATGTCCGGGGGTATTGCCTATGTTCTAGCACCGGATCGCGAGGTGTTTGCTATGAACTGTAATCAGGACATGGTAGATCTCGAGCCCCTGGAGAACACCGGCGATGTGTCCGAGCTCCAGCAATTGTTGCGCGAGCATCACCAACTGACGGGCTCAACCGTAGCCGCCGACCTGATCGCCAACTGGGAGTTGGCTTTGGCCACTTTTGTGAAAGTCATGCCCCGCGACTACAAGCGGGTGCTGTCTCAGCGTGCGGTGCAGGGCGAAGAGGTCGAGCTGACTGATCCTCCAAAGAGCGTTGTGAATCAGGCTTCGGCCTGATCGGGCAAGCTTGAATGGGTATCAGTCGTGGGTAAGGTAACCGGGTTTAAGGAATATCCACGCGTTAGCGTAGCCTACCGCCAAGCGGGTGAGCGCATGGGTGATTTCGATGAGATTTTCTCTCAGGTGCCGCCATCCGATTTGCAGACCCAAGGCGCCCGCTGCATGGATTGCGGGGTGCCCTTTTGTCAGTCGGCTGATGGATGCCCGGTAGATAACCTGATCCCCGAATGGAACGACCTGGTTTACCGCGGCGAGTGGCGGGCAGCGTTGGATCGACTGCATGCCACCAACAACTTTCCGGAATTTACGGGCCGTGTTTGCCCCGCTCCTTGTGAAGGTGCCTGTGTCCTGGGCATCACTGATCCGGCAGTCACCATAAAGAATATTGAACAGGCGATTGTCGATCGCGGGTTTGCCGAAGGCTGGATCAGCTCGGCAGAGCCGGCAGCGCGCAGTGGCTACCATGTGGCTATCGTCGGTTCAGGGCCGGCGGGCCTGGCTGCAGCGGATGAACTGAATCAGGCGGGGCACCAGGTAACCGTTTATGAGCGTGCTGACCGGATTGGCGGCTTACTGATGTATGGCATCCCGAACATGAAATTGGACAAAGATGTGGTGCAGCGGCGGGTAGATCTGCTGCGGGGCGCGGGCGTGAGCTTTATTACCGGCACCAGTGTGGGTGAGAGTGTTACTTTGCCGGGTGGCGATGTGCCGGGGCTCATGGTTGAGCACAGCAAGAAGCCGCGCCATCTACCAGCCCGGGAACTGCTGGAACACCATGATGCCGTGGTTCTCGCAGTCGGGGCGACAGTACCGCGTGATCTACCCATTCCCGGTCGAGAATATCAAGGCATCCACTTTGCCATGGACTACCTGACCCGCAGTACCCAGGCATTCTTGGATCACACCGAAACGGCAATTTCTGCAGCGGGCCGCCAGGTTGTGGTCATTGGCGGAGGGGATACTGGTGCCGACTGTATCGGTACCGCACTGCGACAGGGATGTGAAAGCATCGTAAACTTCGAGTTACTCGCTCAGCCGCCCGCTGAGCGGGCTGAGGATAATCCCTGGCCGCAGTGGCCGCTTATCCTGCGCAGCGACTATGCTCATACCGAAGCTCAACATCGATTTGGCGACGACCCGCGAACCTACAATCTGTTGTCCAAGGCTTTTACCTGTGACGATCATGGACGTGTGTCCGGGATCTGCACTGTCACCGTCGATTGGGATAAGCCCTCGGACCATGCACCGTTCAGCGAGGTGGTCGGTTCTGAGCGTACCTGGCCTTGTGATCTGGTTTTTCTGTCAATGGGTTTTACTGGGCCTGAGGTTACGCTTGCCGAAGAGTTGGGTCTTGAGCGTGATGCCAGATCAAATTTACTTGCGTTGCCTCCGGGCTACCAGTGCGAAGAGTCAAGTGTTTTCGCGGCCGGGGATTGTCGTCGTGGCCAATCGCTGGTGGTCTGGGCAATCCAGGAGGGTCGTGAGGTTGCCAGGTCGGTCGGCGTTTATCTCGCGGGTTTGTCTCAACCCAAAGCGGCAGCCTGAGTCGGTGCGGATATGAGCCGCGCGAACATTCCCGCTGCCAAGCGGCTGATCATCGCGCTGGATGTTCCAACCGGCGCCCAAGCCCGAGACTTGGTCGAGGACCTTGGTGATACGGTCAGTTTCTACAAAGTAGGACTGGAGTTATTCACCGGCGACGATGGATTTGCCATGGTGGACTGGTTGACCAGGCGGGGTAAGGAGGTTTTTGTTGATCTTAAGTTTTTTGACGTGCCGGCGACGGTTGCCCGGGCTGTGAGTCAGTTGCGTGGCCGGCAGGTGAGCTTTGCGACCGTGCACGGGAACGATGCCATGATGCGTGCAGCGGCCGAGGCCGCAGGCGAGGTCGGCATTCTCGCCGTAACTGTATTGACGAGCCTGGATGCGGCCGATATGCGGGACCTGGGTTTTGATTGTGATATCCCGGCCCTGGTGCGCTCCCGGGCGCTTCGAGCTGTGGCGCTAGGCTGCGCAGGTGTCGTCGCATCTGGCCAGGAGGCGGCGATGCTGCGCAAGACATTGGGAGGCGATGGATTGATTGTGACGCCGGGTATTCGCCCGGTACGCCAGGATGATGACCAGAAGCGTACCGTCACACCGACACAGGCACTGCGCGATGGAGCCGATTATCTGGTCGTCGGCCGGCCCGTGCGTGATGCGGATAACCCTCGGGAGGCGGCCAGAGTAATTCAGGATGAGATTGCGAGCGCACTGGGGCACTCTGTCGGTTGATGAAAGCACTGAAGAATGATCGGCTGATACGTGCGTTACGTCGGCAAAGCGTGGACTACACGCCCGTATGGATCATGCGCCAGGCCGGACGCTACCTGCCTGAGTACCGGGCGACCCGTCAGCGGGCTGGGAATTTTCTGACACTGTGTCAGACGCCGGAGTTGGCCTGTGAAGTCACGCTACAGCCATTGGCCCGTTTTGATCTGGATGCAGCCATTCTTTTTTCCGATATTCTGACCATACCGGATGCCATGGGTTTGGGTCTGAGCGTGCATGAGGGCGAAGGCCCGCGTTTTGCCCGCCCGATACGGACAGCCGCTGATGTCGCAGCCCTGGGTGTGCCGGATCCCGAAGATGATCTGAGCTATGTGATAGAGGCCGTGCGGCTGATTCGACACGAATTGGCGGGCCGGGTGCCGCTGATCGGCTTTTCAGGCAGCCCCTGGACCTTGGCCACTTATATGGTAGAGGGCCAGAGCAGCCGAGATTTTGCCCGCATAAAGCAGATGGTTTATGACGCCCCAGCAACGGCGCACCAGCTTTTGAAGGTGCTGAGCGATTCGGTCTCGATTTATCTGGCGGCTCAGGCCCACGCCGGCGCCCAGGTGTTGATGATCTTTGATACCTGGGGCGGGGTGTTGGCCCACGCGGACTATCGGCATTTTTCCCTTGAGCCCATGGAACAGATTATTGGGTACCTGCGCGCTGATCCGATTGCGTCGGATTTACCGATTATTGTGTTTACCAAAGGGGGAGGCCAGTGGTTGGCGCGAATGGCGGCAACCGGCTGTGATGCATTAGGCTGCGATTGGACGAGTTCTTTGCGTCAAGCTCGGCACCAGGTGCAGGACCGGGTCGCCCTGCAGGGCAATCTGGATCCAGCCATACTTTACGCGTCACCGGACAGGATCCGTGCGGCGGTGGCTGACGTGCTGGAAGATTTCGGCACCGGTCCTGGCCACGTGTTCAACCTTGGCCATGGGGTGACGCCAGGGGTAGATCCGGATCAGGTCAAGGTGCTGGTGGACGCTGTACATGAGCTCAGCCGAACCGAGGCTTAGTCTCGGTTCTTGGCTGTTCGCAGGTCAGTCGGCTACGGGCACTGTGTAATTCAGTGCAAGCCGTCCGCCATCGGCATAGATGCACTGTCCGGTGATGTAGGAGGAGTCGTTGCTTGCCAGAAAAAGGGCAACTCGGGCGATTTCGTCGACACTGCCGCAGCGGCCCATTGGCGTGCGCGACAGGATCGCGCGGCGTTTTGTGTCGTCGCTCATCACTTGCTCCAGCATTTTGGTCAGGATACTGCCGGGGCCAATGGCGTTTACCCGCACACCCTTGTCCGCGAGCGCCACAGCCATCACTCGGGTCAACTGGTCGAGACCACCCTTGGAAACGTTATAAGGAAGAATATTGGGAATAGTCATAACCCCGTTTACCGAAGACATATTAATGATGCTGCCGCTGCCCGCGACTACCATGTGGCGACCGACTGCCTGGCTCACCAGGAAGGCACCCTTGAGATTGACCGAGAGCACGGCGTCAAAATCTTCTTCACTGATTTCCAGCACATCGCCCGAGCGCAGGATCCCCGCATTATTGACACAGATGTCAATCTGGCCGGCATCGGCGATGATGTCTGCGATGGTTGCGTCTACTGCAGCCTTGTCGGATATGTCGCAGCAGAAAAAACTTGCCCCAGCTACGCTGGTTATGGCGTTACTGCCAACTTGCTCGTTGATATCGAGCGCCATGACTCGCGCACCCTCAGCGGCAAAACATTGCGCCACACCCAGGCCGATGCCCTGCGCTGCACCCGTCACAACGGCCACCTTATTCTTAAGCCTCATCGTCGTCTCCATCGAATTTCTCAACCTGCGATTGTATCGCGACTCAAAGAACCGCTTCTGGAGATGGCACAGCAGATCACCTAGACTTGGTGCAATGTTAATGCCTGGCCAGCATCCCATCCAAATTCGACAAGCTACGGCTAGCGACCTGCCGCTGGTACGTGTGCTATTTCGGGAATACGAGACATCGATTGATACACAGTACTGTTTTCAGTCTTTTGAGGCCGAACTGGCTGATTTGCCCGGATACTACGCTCTGCCGGGTTGCCTGCTGATTGCGCGCTCAGGTGAGGCAGCAGCAGGGTGCATCGCACTCCGTCATCTTGACGATAAATCAGGTGAAGTGAAAAGGTTTTTCGTCCGGGAGCATTATCAGGGCGCGGGCCTCGGTGCTGAACTGATGACTCGACTCATCGCGAATGCACAAAATGCCGGCTTTGAGTCTTTGGTGCTGGAAACCCTGCCCACCATGCGGTCCGCAAACGGACTATATGAACGACTTGGTTTTGTTCGTAGGTCAGCCTATCATCGCAATTCAGCACCTGGTATTACTCATTTGTCGCTGAGCCTAAAGCGAGCACCCTTTGAGTGATGAATGAGTGATTCAGGTATGTTGATCTCTTTGGCCTTCATCGCAGTAGCTAAAACAGAATATTTATGAAACTTGGTGATCTTGCACTAAAGATCGGCGGCAAATGCCACGGAAATACCGACCTTGAGGTTAAAACCCTGGGCACGCTGGAGGATGCAGGGCCAAATGAGATCACATTCTTGGTCTCATCCGCGTTACGCGATGATCTTGCCCGTTGTCGTGCGGGTGCAGTGATTTTGCTTGAAGAGGATCTGGATGCATGGAGTGGGCCTGCGATTGTCTGCGACAACCCACACTTAGGTTACGCCCGGGCGGCTCGGGCGCTCGACAATACGCCGACACCGACGGCAGGGATTCACCCCAGCGCCGTTGTGGCTGCTAGTGCCCAGATTGCAGATGATGCCTCGGTCGGTCCGAACTGCGTTGTCGAGGAAGGGGTAAAGATCGGTGAGTCGGTCGTGCTGGGCCCTGGCTGCGTGATCGGCGAGGGGGCTTGCATTGGCGATGGCACCCGGCTGTTTGCCAATGTGACTGTCAGTCGGGAGGTGTCTATTGGCGAACGTTGTTTTATAAAAAGCGGCGCGGTGCTTGGCAGTGATGGCTTTGGCAACACCAACGAAGAGGGTCACTGGGTTCGTATCCCCCAACTGGGCAGCCTGACGATAGGCGATGACGTGCAAGTGGGTGCGGCGACCACGATAGACCGAGGGGCAATCGGCGACACCGTGATCAGCAAGGGTGTGGTCATCGACAACCTGGTGCAGATCGGTCACAACGTCCAGATTGGGGAAGACAGCGCTGTTGTCTCGTGTGTCGGTATTGCTGGCAGCGTAGTGATTGGCAAGCGCTGTATCTTGGCCGGCGCTGTGGGGGTGGCTGATCATGTGCGTATCTGCGATGATGTCCACTTGACCGGTATGGCCATGGTCACCGGCTCTATCGACAAGCCCGGAATGTATTCCTCTGGTACTGGGCTTTTGCCCACGGCTGAGTGGCGCAAAGCGGCGGTACGTTTTCGCCAACTGGACGACCTTGCCAAACGGGTGAAGGCTCTGGAAAAGAAATAGCTCGGTTAATTATTGAATCTAAGACAACTAGAGCCGATTTTTCAGGATTCTCATTAATGCCGAACCCGTATTACCCGTTTTTGCTTTATTGGATCCTGACACTTCTACACCTGGGCTGTAATAAAATGGTGCTGAAATGATACTGCGACCTGAATCTACCCAAACGGGAGGCGCCAGAGTAATTTCGACGGTAATGGCCGGTGCCGATGATTCCGTCGTGCGTCAGAAAGTACGCTTTATTTTGTAACGAAATAGTTTCACTTGCCCCGTGAATTCTGAGGGTTAGTGATGAATATAGGTTGACTCAATGTCCTTTTTCTCGGATGTCCCCCCCGCGCTCTGGGTAGCTGCCTTCCTCGCCCTGTACATGGCATGGGCTATCGGCGCCAATGATGTTGCCAACGCGATGGGTACCAGTGTCGGCTCAGGGGCGCTCACAGTTTGGGGTGCGATCCTGGTTGCTGGCGTTTTTGAATTTTGCGGCGCGTTTTTTGCCGGTGGGCATGTGACTGATACGGTGCGCAAAGGGATGCTTGATCTTGGCATGATAAGTCGGGATCAGCTTATTTATGGGATGTTGGCATCTCTAGCATCGGCGGGCACCTTGTTGATCGGCGCCACCCGGTTCGGCTTGCCTGTGTCAACCACGCATGCGATCGTGGGTGCCATTGTCGGGTTCGGTACAGTGGCTATTGGGTTTGATGCAGTGAACTGGGGGAAGATCATGCAGATTGTATTGTCTTGGCTGACCTCACCACTGTTGGCTGGTGTCATTGCGTTTTTTATTTTCCAGATCACCCGATCCAAGGTTCTTGATACCAAAGATCCGGTTGCGCAGATTCGAAAGCTCGGCCCGTTATTTTTCTTTTTCGTGTTTTTTATTATTGGTCTCGTGACGCTTTTCAAGGGCCTCAAGCCTTTGAAGCTAGATCTCAATTTCACCCAGGCATTGATCGGTTCGATGGGTTTGGGCGTCGTAGGGGCTGGACTGGGTGTATTTTTTATCCGCAGGGTGCATCTGGGGCCGGTAGATAAAAAACACCGATTTAGCCAGGTTGAGCGTATTTTCGTAATTCTCCAGATTCTGACGGCCTGCGCAATTGCTTTCGCCCATGGCTCCAATGATGTCGCCAACTCAATAGGACCGCTGGCGGCCGTGGCGCATGCGGTACGAGGCATGGATCTTGCGAGCAAAGCGCCCGTTGAACCTTGGATGCTCGCGATTGGTGGTATCGGAATAGTGGTTGGATTGGGTACATGGGGTTACCGGGTGATGGAGACCGTGGGCAAGCGGATTACCGAACTGACGCCGAGTCGCGGTTTTGCCGCCCAACTATCGGCAGCAACGACCATCGTGTTGGCCTCGCGAATGGGCATTCCGATATCCACAACACATACCCTGGTTGGTGCTGTACTGGGTGTGGGCCTTGCGCGTGGGATCAGTGCGCTGGATTTGCGCGTAGTCGGAAAAATCATTGCATCATGGGTAGCCACTCTGCCGATTGCCGCAGGGCTATCGGTATTCTTTTATTATTTTTTCAGAGGTTTGTTAATTCCTTAGGAGATATTCATGGCCTGGATCGATCAACTGGTGGGGCGATCGCCGATTGCGCCAATGCAAAAACATATGCAGGTCGCCGTCCTCTGCGCCCGTGAGGTGGTTCCCTTACTCGAGGCAATGGCCGTAGGGGATAATGACTCGATTCGAGATTGCCGTGCGAAGATAGATCGATTGGAACATGAGGCGGATCAGATCAAGCATGAGATTCGATCCCACACTCCCAAGCGTTTCATGATGGCCCTGGATCGCCGCACAATACTGGAGATTCTCGATTACCAGGATTCGATCGCAGATGTTGCCCAGGATATTGCCGAACTGGCGGATCAGCGCAGCATGCACCTGCCCGATGCACTGAAAGAGCCGGTATTGTCACTGGCCAACCGGGTGGTAGTGGCCTGTGAGCAGGGCCAGCGTATCATTGATGAATTGGACGAACTCGTGGAGACAGGTTTTGGTGATGCGGAGGTTGCACGGGTCGACGAGATGATCTCTGAATTGGGTCGTCTCGAAACCGAAACGGATGCTCTATTGGATAAAGCCGCGCGTAAACTGTTTTCAATAGAGGAAGAACTTGGTGTTGCCACAATCTTTTGGCACCAGGTCATTCGTCAGATCGCAACTCTTGCAGACCTTTCCGAGCGAGTGGGCAATCGACTGCGCCTGTTAATGGCCAACTGACAGGTTTAGCCCTCATCCGAACCTGCACTCGATAAATTAGAGCGCAGCAGCCAACCGATCACTGCAGTTGCGATCACCGCCCCGGCCAACTGGGCCACAATAAAGGTTGGCATGTTCGCCGGTAAGATTCCACTGAAAGTATCGGTCAGGCTTCTGGCGATGGTCACTGCCGGGTTGGCAAAGGAAGTGGAGGCGGTAAACCAGTACGCGGCCGTGATAAACAGCCCAACGGCGCTCGGTACAGCTTCAGGCCGCCAGCGCCGAGTCGCCAGGATCGTGGCAACCAGGCCGAAAGTAGCAACACTTTCTGAAAACCACTGCGCTGGGCCATCGCGTAGCTGTGTGGAAAACTGGATCAGGGTCTCTTCAAACATGGCATGCGCAGTCAACGTGCCTGTGACCCCACCAACGATTTGGACCACGACATAGGCTAGGGCAACCAGACTGGTGACCTCGCGCCGCAGAACAAAAGCCAGGGTTACGGCTGGATTGAAATGGGCGCCGGAAATCGGCCCCAGCATAGTAATCAGAACAAATAGGATTGCCCCGGTGGGTATGGCATTGCCCAGCAGCGCGATTGCAGTATTGCCTCCCGCGAGGCGCTCAGCCATGATTCCTGAGCCCACCACTGTTGCTAACAGAAACGCGGTGCCGAGAAACTCGGCAGCCAGTTTGCGTGGCAAAGAGAACTGTTCCATCAATGGTTTAGCCCGTCGGGGCTGCGCTGCCTCTCTCGTTCAACTGAACGCTTAGCGCAAGATGATCGAGAGACGCTCACATCAGGCTGACGCAAGTTCTGGTTGGCCTATACCGTCCCGATTTACTACTGCCTCGGTCAGGAAGCTGCAAACTGAGATCCTGGCTGACAGAGCCAGCGGATCGTCATAAAGGTTTCTCATACTCTGCCCGTCACCTTCGCCGGTTTATTGCTGGGGCAAAGTTTTAAGAATTGTAGCGGTTAGCGGTGCACACAACTCCGGTCGCCCACCGCAGCAGTCCTGTACCAGGTAGTCGAACAGAGCCTGGATTCCCTTGGGGTCGATGGAATAGATAATTGATCGACCTCGCCGGGTCGAGGTCAGTAGGCCCGCTCGGGTGAGTACAGCCAGGTGGGTCGATAACGTGTTGTGAGGGGCATGAAGTTGTTTGGCGATCTTCCCAGCGGCCAATCCATCGCGGCCTTGCTCTATCAGAAGGCGGAATATCTTCAGGCGGCTGTCCTGGGCGAGAGCTGAGAGCTGAGAGCTGACTGACTGCGGTGGATTAATCATATGTCGATTATTATCAAAATAAATCTCATCAGCAAGGTATGAAAAGATCAGGGTCGATCGTGAGTTAAGAGCAGTATATGGCGTACCCTGGGGTGACAGAGGGATTTGCCGACTGTATACGGTCACCTGCGAGAAAAGTCTGTCTGTAACAAGGGCTCGCCCATAAGGGGCAGGCACGCGCCAG
>JAPKAJ010000203.1 GCA_028825345.1 Arenicellales bacterium
GGTATTTGTGGAACGGACGAGCGCTCAGGATTGCTTGCTGTGAAGGCGGACAGGGTTTTGGCTCTGGAGGATTCGCGAGCTACGCTTTTACGACGGATAGCTGTCCACCTGTCGTCGAGTCGGAAAGGGCCGGCACTTCTGGAAGAATTGCAGCGCCTGCTGTTAAGTCACCAGCCGGGAACCACAGAAGTTGCCTTGCATTACCTTAATCCAAGCGGCGATGAAGTGTGCATGACCTTGGGGTCTGAGTGGCATGTATTTCCCCGGTCTGATCTACTAGATTCCCTTCGCGAATTAGCGGGTGAGGAGGGGGTCAGGCTTGTTTTCGACCCAACCGCCAGTCTCCAGGACGTCACCGATTCAAGCCCTATCGCTGCGTAGGACCCGGTGGGTTGTCCGCAGGCGTTAAAATAACGACATCATGGCGAATTCACTGGATTTCGAACAGCCGATTGTTGATCTCGAAGCAAAGATCGAAGAGTTACGGCGTGTCGAAAGTGCGGGCGAACTTGATCTGCAAAACGAGATCGAGAAGTTGGAGCTCAAGAGTCAAAAACTGACTCGGGAGATTTTTTCATCGCTTAGTGCATGGCAGATCACTCAGCTCGCTCGGCATCCGGCCCGACCCCATTCTCTCGACTATATCCCGCGAATCTTCTCCGATTTTCAGGAGCTTTCAGGCGACCGGATGTTCGGTGATGACCGGGCGATTGTTGCGGGGCTGGCCCGTCTAGGGGGTAACGGTGTCGTTGTTGTTGGGCATCAAAAAGGACGCGATACACGGGAGAAGGTTCGACGGAATTTCGGCATGCCGCGCCCGGAAGGTTACCGCAAGTCACAACGGATTATGAAACTTGCTGCGCGTTTTGGGTTGCCAGTGATCACGCTGATTGACACCCCTGGTGCGTACCCAGGCATCGGCGCAGAAGAGCGGGGACAAAGCGAGGCGATTGCTCGTAGCATCGCGCTTATGGCTGATTTGCCGGTGCCAATAATCTCTGTGGTGATTGGCGAAGGGGGGTCTGGCGGGGCCCTGGCGATCGGTGTATGTGATCGTTTGGTCATGCTGGAATACGCTACTTATTCTGTGATCAGTCCGGAGGGATGCGCTGCGATTTTATGGAAAAGTGCCCAAAAAGCCGAAGTTGCGGCCGAGGCGATGAAGCTGACCTCTTCGGGTTTAAAAACCAACAAACTTGTGGATGACATCGTCAGCGAACCTCTGGGAGGGGCGCACCGTGACCCTCTCAAGACCGCTGAAGATTTAAAGGGGTCAATTATTGGACACCTGGCAGAACTGAAACAACTTGAGATCGAGGAAATGCTGGCCCAGCGTTATACACGTCTTCAGGAGTTTGGGCAGTTTAATGAGAGTGCATGAGGGGTTCAAACTCGAGTCCGGCAAAGTCCTAAGCGCGCTGGTACCTGTCTTCGAAAAATACTCGGGCGGCACGGTGAATATTGCGTTCAGCGGCGGTGTCGACTCCAGTGTGCTACTCCACGCAGCGAGCACTCTTCGACAACGTTACCGGGTATTGCTTCGGGCGCTCCATGTAAACCACAGGTGGTCAGCCCAAGCTGATGTCTGGCAGCTGCACTGCGAGGCTGCTTGTAGTACTTTGGATGTGGATTTTTTGACGACCCGATTGGCGGATTCCTTAACTGATGAGCTGCCCAGCGAAACCCTTGCTCGAGCCAAGCGGCTTCAATGGTTTGTTGAAGTCGTTGATTCCGGGACACCGCTTCTGACGGCACACCACGCCGATGATCAGGCGGAGACGCTCTTGTTGCGTTTGCTGCGAGGATCCGGTATTCAGGGGCTAGGAGGGATGCATGATGACCGTAGTGTTGGAAACCTTCGGATTCTGCGTCCTTTTTTGCGGTTGTCTCGAGCTGACCTGGAGATGTGGGCAAAGGATTACAGTTTGCAGGCGATAAATGACCCAGGAAACTCAGATACAAGGTTTGAGCGCAATTTTTTGCGCCATGAGATTTTGCCGCGACTGGTGTCGCGGTGGGCCGGTGCCCAGGGAACCCTCAGCCGCGCGGCAGGTTCTTTTCAGGCTACTCAGGGTCTGCTCGATGAGGTTGGACATGAGGATCTGATCGCATGTCGGCGCTCTGTAGATCAATGCTTGCTCGGAGTATATGGAACGCTATCCATTTCAGCTTTAGATAATCTCAGCCAAGCACGCAGGCTCAACCTGTTGCGGTATTGGTTTCGCCTTTTCTCACTTGAAACAGCCAGCGAAAATAGCCTTAGCGAGTTTCTTCGCCAACTTCGCGATGGTGCTTCAGAGTGCGCACCTGTGCTTAGAGTTGGTCAATGCTGGTTACGGAGATACCGGGATAGCCTTTTCCTATTGCCCGGCGGCCCTGTCGCTCAGGAAAAATATTCAACCAGCAGACCGTGGAATGCCGGGCCGACCCGGATCAAAGGTGCGGATATTGGAATCGAGGGAAAGATAACGGATGGTATGGGTCTGAAACTTTCTTGCCTTAAAGGGGGCCTGTTGGAACTTCGTTGGCAGAAGGGAAATGCTCGGCTCCGCCCGACTGCGAATGGGCATCATCGTCGAGTGAAACATCTATTCCAGGAAGCAGGAGTTCCTCCTTGGGAGAGGTCCCGATTGCCTTTGGTCTATTACGCTGATCAATTGGCCTGTGTGCCAGGCGTTGCGATGGAACACTCTCTTTCGGCTTCGGTTGGTGAGCCTGGCATTCAGATATTGATCTCAGATCTGCGTATTACCGGTGCCGGGGGCTGAGCGTACCCGGGAACCGCGGTTTCATTGTATCCACGAGGCTCCTCTGCTATCCTAACCATCCGTCGGGCCAGAGCGCGAAATCCACTTGGCGCTGCTGCCCGGGCAAACGAGAAATAAAACATGCCCGACGGTACATCTCCAAAATACGCTTTTGTGACCGGTGGTGTTGTCTCATCACTGGGAAAAGGGCTCTCCGCGTCCTCATTGGGAGCGCTTCTGGAGGCTCGCGGGCTCCAGGTTACCCTGATTAAGCTCGACCCGTATATCAACGTGGATCCGGGGACTATGAGCCCGTTCCAACATGGCGAGGTTTTCGTAACCGATGATGGGGCCGAAACCGACCTCGATCTAGGCCACTATGAGCGATTCGTCCGGACACGAATGGGTAAGTCCAATAACTTTACCACCGGACAGATCTATGAACGGGTAATCCGAAAAGAAAGGCGCGGGGATTATCTTGGAGGAACTGTTCAGGTGATTCCCCATATCACTAACGAGATAAAACAGTCAATTCAGGCTGCGGGGGAGGGTTTTGATGTTTGCCTGGTAGAGATCGGCGGTACGGTAGGGGACATTGAGTCGCTACCTTTTCTGGAAGCGATCCGGCAGATGCGTATTGAACTTGGTAGAGCGAATACGATTTTTCTTCATCTCACTTTAGTTCCCGAACTGTTCGCGGCCGGGGAAATCAAGACTAAGCCGACTCAGCATTCGGTTAAAGAGTTGCGCAGTATCGGTATCCAGCCTGATGTAGTTCTATGCCGTGCCCGACAGCCGTTACCCGATGACGCCCGAAAAAAAATATCCCTGTTTACCAACGTCGAGGAATCTGCTGTTATTTCAGCGGAGGATGTCGATAATATTTACTCGATCCCACGGCGATACCACGAACAGGATCTGGATGGCATCGTAGTAAGACATCTGGGATTGCCAACCGCTCAGGCAGATCTGGGGGAATGGGATCGGGTTGTGGAAACGATGGATAACCCCAATTCAGAGGTTACTATTGCGATGGTTGGGAAGTACGTCAGCCTGACAGAGTCCTACAAGTCGCTCTCAGAGGCTTTGGTTCATGCAGGTATCCAGAATCGCACCCGTGTTTCGGTCGTATATATCGACGCCGAGACACTTGAAGAAGGAGACAGTGAATCTCTTGAGAAGGTTGATGCGATTTTAGTGCCAGGTGGCTTCGGTATTCGTGGTTCTGAAGGTATGATCCGGGCCGTAGAGTATGCACGTACTCGCAAAATACCCTATCTTGGTATCTGTCTTGGTCTGCAGATTGCGATTATCGAGTTTGCCCGTAATGTCGCACTTCTTGAGAACGCGCAGAGTACCGAGTTTGATTCGGCGACGAAAAATCCGGTGGTCGCATTAGTCACTGAGTGGACCCAGTCTGATGGCAACGTCGTCGCGAGGAACGAAAACGACGATCTCGGGGGAACCATGCGACTTGGCGCCCAAGATTCGATACTGAGGCCGGACTCACTGTGCGCGCAGATCTATGGGAAAGCTCGAATTCAGGAGCGCCATCGCCACCGCTATGAGGTGAACAACAACTACCGTGATCAATTTGAGAGCCAAGGGCTGCGTATATCCGGGTGCTCTGAAGATGACCTGGTGGAGATGATTGAATTACCCGGGCATCCGTGGTTTGTGGCATG
>JAPKAJ010000204.1 GCA_028825345.1 Arenicellales bacterium
TTCTTCTGGCTGCCAATGTGCTGATCATAGCTTCCCCCTGCTGCCGTCACTGATATTACTGGGGATTCTGATGGGCTTAAGGATCCGGCATCACCGTAGATCGCAACGGCAGGGAAATAATCCATGTCAGAGAGATACTGCATCACTACATGCGCACTGCATGATTGGAGAGCCTTTTAGTTGGGTTTGTGGCGCAACTTTGCAGCTACGAAATCCCTTTGCGGTATGTGCAACAGACGCTGTATCTTGCGCATCAAATGCAGTTCGTGATCATCGAGGCGCCCGTCAGCATAGACCACCCGCCACATCTGTTCGACCAGGGTCAACCGATCCTTTTCGTTCCAGTGCTGATTGATCAAAGAGGTAAACCCGTACAGATCGGTGGCCTCTCGTGCCTGAGTCTCAGCCAGGGCCAGCAAGGCCTTTGAATCGACATCGCTCAACGAGAACTGGCTACATACCAGAGCGTGTATCGTCGACCTCTCTGTATCGCCCAGATCGTAGTCTGCCATCGCAGTCTCAAACAGTAATGCTGCTGCGGCCAGACGCAAAGATTCCTCCACGGCCAAAGGATCATCGCGCACCTGAAGCCGCGTACGAAAAAACTCCCCAATTGCGTCAATCATATGATCTGTAACCCCACTTTGGAACCGCGCATTCTAATCCTACTAAGGGAAAAGCGCGTAAAACAGCTGAATGAGGCACAAACATGTCAAGAAGAGGGGCTCACAGTGCGACCTGTGAATCGGCAAAAAAAGGGCGGAACCGTGACGGGTGCCGCCCCTAACTCCACGGTTATTAATGGAGGAGATATGCAGGTGTATTAACCCATACCCTCCTGTTAACCGCATTGATCCAGATCAACAACTTCAAGCTCTGAAAAGTGCCCATAGCGGTCCAGGTAACCGTGGCACTCTAGGGAGCCTTCAGCATACAAGTTTCGTCCTGACTATCACGCTGACTGTCGTAGCGCATTTCACAAATGATCACCTGGCCAGGTTTTTCCAACCGGTAGTCGGTGACAGAAACAATACGCCACAATTCAGCATAGGGCGCAATCCCGGGACGACGTTCGTTTCTTTCAGTGATTGCAGTGACCTGCCAACCCTGGCGGGTCAGGTCATAAACACCCACTTCGAGCGGCTGTGCCCAACTGATGCTGGTGAGTACGCCGAGCAGAAAGAAAGTGACTGCTGTAGAAGTTCTCCTGCGAACCCGGGACACGACCCACTGCAGGCAATTGGCGATCACGCCCTAGCGAGTGCCATAAATCCGGTCACCCGCATCACCCAGGCCAGGCAGGATGTAGCCATGATCATTCAGTTGGCGGTCCAACGCCGCTGTATAGACCGGAACATCGGGATGTGCCTCGGCAAATGCAGCAACCCCCTCGGGAGCGGCCAGCAGGCAAACAAACCTGATCTGTTTGGGTTTATCCTTTTTCAAACGAGTGATGGCGGCGCTCACAGAATTGGCGGTTGCCAGCATCGGATCCACAACAATCACCTGACGTTCGTTAATGTCATGAGGCACCTTGTAGTAATACTCGATGGCTGCCAGGGTATCCGGATCACGATACATACCGATATGCCCCACTCGAGCCGACGGTATCAGATCAAGCATACCGTCCAGCAGGCCATTGCCTGCGCGCAGCACTGAGACAAAACACAGCTTCTTGCCGGACAGCATAGGCGCTTGCATGGTCTCCAGTGGCGTTTCAACTTCTCTTAGTTCTGTCGGCAGATCACGCGTGACTTCGTACGCCAGCAACAGTGCGATCTCGCGCAGCAGCTGGCGAAAGTTTGCGGTGGGCCGGGTTTTATCCCGCATTAAGGTGAGCTTGTGCTGCACCAGCGGATGGTCAACTAAGGTGAAAGATTTCTGCATGATTCTGCTCTCGTCACAACGGATATGAGTGTTTTGGAGATGGCAAATAGCCCAACACCGAAATACCGGTGAATATTTCGACGGGGTGCCCCACCATTACATTCTATGTCACGATACCGATGATTGACACCGGCCGTAAACAGCCGCCAGATAGCACTACAGGTGATAAATCTATCCGGACCAATAAAGCGGCTGAAACTCAAGCAACAGATCAGACACAATCAGATGATGAGCGTACAGAAAAAACGGACCCGGGACATTGTCGCAAAGCGCCGAGTGGTTCTCACGGGCAGTGAATGTACCGGCAAGACCCAGATTGCCCAAGCTCTGGCCGCTCATTTTGCCAGTCCATTCTCGACAGAAGCCGCGCGTCTTTATCTTGACCGGCAATCAATGGCACTGACAGCCCAAGATATCGAGCCCATCGCCTTTGAGCAGATTGCCCAGGAAGATGCTGCCGTGGACCGTGCGTCCGAGCTCACCATCCATGACACCGATCTTCTATCCACCGTGATCTACGCGCGCCATTACTACCAGCACTGTCCCGATTGGATCGTAGATACCGCGCATTCGCGGGCACGGGGGCTGTATCTGCTATGTGATATCGACCTGCCCTGGGTAAGCGATGGGCTTTTGCGCGATCGGGGGCTGGGTGGGCAGCGAGCGCAGGTGCATTCACTTTTCGTCGCCATGTTGAACCAAACGGGTCAGCACTGGATGTATATACGCGGCATCGGCCCTGCACGCGAGCAATACGCGATTGCCGCCGTTGCAAACTATCTTGCCAAGGGCAGCATCACTCCCAGCCACGATATTGACAGCCCGTAAGTGGACAACTAGATTCTAGGTGTTATCCGACGGGGTGTCCGACACAGGTCGGGCTGAGAATGACCCGTTGAACCTGAACCGGATCATACCGGCGGAGGAATTCGGATAATGGCGTCAAAGCCCCTCCGCCCTTCAGTTCCGAAGGAGCCTTACGTGAAAATCCTGAAGATTCTTTGTGGTCTTGCGGGCTGTTTGCTGGCGATTGCCTGCCCTGCAACACAAGCGGCAAAGACTCAGCTGACGGTCTACACCTATGCCTCGTTTGTATCCGAGTGGGGCCCTGGCCCACTCATTGAAGAGCATTTCGAGGCGCAATGCGATTGTGATCTAAAGTTTGTCGGTCTGGAGGATGGTGCCGCGTTACTCAGTCGGCTGAAACTCGAGGGGGATCGCTCACCGGCAGATGTCATTCTTGGGTTGGATACCAGCCTGACCGTTGAAGCCCAACAAACAGGACTGCTGCAAGAACACGGGTTAGATCTGAAATCGGTCGACTTTGCCCTACCCTGGTCCGACCTGGTCTTTGTGCCGTACGACTTCGGCTACTTTGGCTTTGTTTACGACAGCGAGGCACTTCCCGTCCCGCCGGATAGTCTTACGGAACTGGTCAACAACAGTAACGGGCCGCGCATCATCATCCAGGATCCCCGCACCAGCACCCCGGGACTGGGGCTTGTGCTGTGGATGCGCAAAATATTCGATGCCGCTGACGAGGATGCCTGGGCCATGCTGGCGCCCCGAATTGTGACTGTGACTAAAGGCTGGTCGGAAGCCTATGGGCTCTTTCTTAAAGGCGAGGCACCCATGGTACTGAGCTACACCACCTCCCCCGCCTACCACCGTCATGTAGAACAGACAGATCGCTACCGCGTAGCCATGTTCAAAGAGGGGCATTACCGACAGGTTGAAGTCGCTGCCCGACTGGGCACTTCGCCCGAGCCACAACTGGCGCAGGACTTTCTGGGTTTTTTGCTTTCGGACACAGTGCAAAATATCCTTCCCACCTCTAACTGGATGCTCCCGGCCGTGCATACAGGGCAACCCCTGCCCGATGCCTTCCACAGTGATGAAGTGCCACAGCAGATACTCCGATTCGATCCGGCGCACGTGCAAGATCAGCGCAAACAATGGATAAATCGCTGGCTGTCCGCATTGTCACGTTGAGCTGTATGCGAGCGTATCGAGTCATCTCGCTCTGGCCCGGGACCCTGGTCGTGGCCTTTCTGGGTACTGTGATCGGGGGCTCTCTTGTCGGGATAATGGCCCGGTTCGGCACCGGCGATCTTACGGCAATCGTGACCGATGCCTACTTGCACTCGGTAATCGGTTTCACGCTGTGGCAGGCCACACTTTCAACCCTGATCAGCGTTGGGCTCGCACTACCGATCGCTCGCGCCTACGCCCGACAGTCCCACTTTGTTGGGCGGCGCGCGCTGATCACATTGATGGGCCTGCCGATGGTCATGCCGGTGATTGTTGCGGTTCTGGGTATCGTCGCGGTCTACGGCCACAACGGTGTGATTACTCAGTTGATGCGCACAGCAGGATTCACATGGTCTTTTGGGATCTATGGCCTTGGCGGGATACTGCTGGCCCATGTTTTTTTTAACCTGCCGCTGGCGGTGCGATTGTTGCTGCCGGCCTGGGAGCAGGTTCCAGGCGAAAGCTGGCGCCTCGCCAGCACCCTGGGGATGTCCAGCTCCCAGTTGTT
>JAPKAJ010000205.1 GCA_028825345.1 Arenicellales bacterium
GCCATAAGATACTTGCTAGTGAGCTGAATCGTGAAATCAGGACCGACTGTCACCTACTGAACAGCCACTATAACGCCCAGTGGGAACATCGGGCGAAGGTATCGGTGAAGATTCCAAGTCCGTCGACCGGCTAGATAGGCTCTAGCTGCTAACTGGCAACTATCAATAGTCCGCGGGCAACTTGCGCTCGATAACCCAGCGACCCGGCTCAATACGAATGTATCCACCCTTAACCAGATCGCTCATGATTCGGCTGACCATTTCCCGGGAGCAACCGATCATGTCGGCGAGCAACTGGTGGGTCAGCCGTTCGGTAATAACCCACTCGCCGTTTTCCTCCACGGCACACTCTTGTAGCTGGGCGGTCAGCCGCCGGTAAACACTATCTAAGGCAAGCCCCTGGGCCCCGTGGGTTAGCTTTCGAATCCGCCCGGCCAAGCTTTGAATCACCGAGCGGTTGAGTTCAGTATTGCGCTCAAGTAAAGCAAAAAAATCATCTGCACCTATCTTGAGTAATTCAGTTTTCTCCATAGCGGCTATAGATGCCGAACGAACGGCTCCGTCAAGCACAGCAATTTCTCCGAATACTGTTGAGGGACCCTCCAATGCGAGCACCATCTCCTTGCCGTCCTTATCTGATACATAAACCCGAACACGGCCGCTGATGACGACATAAAGCGCGTCCCCAACCGAACCCTGACTGATGATGATCTCGCCACGTTGCGCTGTGATCGGCCTGGCCAGTGCGGCCAGAGCCTGTAGGTCGTGATCCTCCAAGGTGGAGAACAAAGTTACCTGTCTTACGATATCGATGGTCACAGCATCAGTCTCCCGGATAAGGTATCGCGAGATTCAAGAGTAGTCGCACGACTGCGTCCGGGCAAGCGGGAAATAGTCAGCGTCTGCGGCGACGCCGGTTGCCCGTCTGCGTCTTTTCCCCGGTTATGCGGGTTGGCCATGTGACTGCCTTGGACAACTGGGCGAACTGGGCGCGTTTATGAGGGATAGCCATTGCCTCGATAAAATGCTCCTGAAACCTGGGTTCGACGGCAGTTTCGATTTTCTCTATTTTACGGATTTCCCTTTCGATCTCCCGGCGTGCGTTCACATCAACCAAGGCAACATGAGCGCCGCTCCCTGCCGCATTGCCTGCCGAGGTGACATTACCCAATTCACAGTCGGGAATCAGACCCAGCACCATAGCGTACTTAACATCAATATGGGAACCAAACGCGCCAGCCAGACGAATACGGTCAATCTCTTCCACGTCAAGTTTATCCATTAACAATCGAATCCCGGCGTAAAGCGCTGCTTTAGCAAGCTGGATGGCGCGCACATCGTTTTGGGTGACCGTGACTGTAATATCTCCCTTGTGCAGGACAAAAGCGAAGGTCCTGCCATCTGCGATCACCCGGGCCGAGTGTTGAGACAAATTGCCATCGATGACTCCATCGGAACTGAGTATGCCAGCAAGGTACATCTCGGCCACCACTTCGATAATCCCCGAACCACAAATGCCTGAAATACCTACCGCAGCGATCGCCTCGTCAAACCCGGGGTCGTCAGACCACAAGTCACAGCCGATCACCCGGATCCGAGGCTCCAGGGTGTCGCGATCAATGCGCACTCGCTCAATCGCCCCAGGGGCGGCGCGCTGACCACCGCTGATCTGCGCCCCTTCAAAGGCTGGGCCCGTGGGACTACTGGCTGCCAACAAGCGGTCTCGATTTCCCAGGACGATCTCTGCGTTGGTACCTATATCAACAAGCAAAGTCATCTCTTTGCGCAGATACGGCGCCTCGGACAAAACCACAGCGGCGCAGTCAGCGCCAACGTGGCCCGCAATACAAGGCAGCACATAACAGCGTGCACCCCGATTGAGGCCAAGATTAAGTTCGTGTGCGGGCATCGTGATAGCGCTATCCGTGGCAAGCGCAAATGGCGCTCCGCCCAATTCAACCGGAGAAAGCCCCAACAGCAGGTGATGCATGATCGGGTTGCCGACAAAAGCGCAGTCGAGTATGTCATCAACATTGCTGTCCGTTTCTTGGCAGACCTGCGTTACCAGTTCTGTCAGGGTCTGGCGCACAGCCTGAGACATCTCCTGTTCGCTACCCGGATGCATCATCACGTAAGAGACGCGACTCATCAGATCTTCGCCAAACCGGATCTGCGGATTCATCCGACCAACCGAGGCAAGAGACTGGCCGCTGATCAGTTCAATAAGATGCATGGCAATCGTGGTTGAACCCACATCAACCGCAAGCCCTAGCGCCGTGTCGTGATAACCAGGCCAGATAGCGATAATCTCGCGTTGCTGAAATACGGCAACCGTGACCTGCCAATTACCCTCGCGCATCACGGCTTGCAGTTTTCCCAGTACCTGCGGGTCACAGCTGAGCCCGGTCAAAGCCCATTCGAATTCTAATTCCTCTTCCAGGCGGCGCAGATCAGACACTGCCTCGTGCATGTTGGGTGGACTGACTTCAACCACGTGCAAACGCACCAGAGGGTCAACTGACAGATCGTGTACTTCGGTTCGCTTGCGGATCACCTGCCGATGAACCTGGCTCTCAGGTGGCACATCGATCACTGCATCACCAAGCAACCGGGCTGAGCACCCCAATCGCCGACTCTGGGCCAGACCACTTACCGCGTGGTAATCAACCTCATTCCCACCAAAGTCGGAAAGGTGCCCGGGCCGCGATTCAATACCGTGTTTGGGAAATGACCCCTCACTTAGAACCACCTGGCAGCGACCACAGATCGCCCGACCCCCGCACACCGAATCCAAATCGACGCCAAGTTCGCGCGCCGCCTGCAACACGGTCGTCCCATGGGCAACACGCCCCCTGCGACCGGATGGGGTAAATACCACCAACACATCCCCAGCTGTTGCAAGTACAGTTTCAGTGGCGTGAACAGTACTCAACTGAGACTGCCCTCAATCGTTGCCTCATCGGGGTGAATAAGGTAGTAATCTGATGCATCGGTAAAAAATATATGGGCCTGGGTGTGTAGGCCGGTCGGGCTATCTAACGCGCCCGCCGCTATCCCCCAGGCATCGCGAGACGCGTGACGCCAGAATAGGCTAGACCCACAACGACGACAAAACCCTCTTTGCGCCTGAGTAGAGGATTGAAACCATTCCAGAGCGCCCTCATGCGTAATCTCCACACAATCCGACGGCGCTGCTGTTGCCGCCCAGTAATGACCACTGGTCTTGCGGCACTGTGAACAATGGCAGGCCAACACCGGGCGAAGCGGCCCACGGACCGTAAACGACACAGCCCCGCATAGACAACTGCCGCAAGTGTGCTGCTCAGCCACCGGCCGCCCGACGTCGACCACGACGACGGCTCTCTCGAACACCGGACTGACCTTCGCCCAGTGGGTCGCGATAGCGTGCAATCCAGCGCTGGCAATCTGGATCGTGCCCCATCATGACATCCGCCCCCATCACGGCTGCCATAACCTCGCCGTGCAATGGGCTGGTAATAGCTGATGTCATCCCGGCGCCAATGGCCATGGTTAAAAACGCCGCATTCAAACCATTACGGTTAGGTAAGCCGAAACTGACGTTCGATGCGCCGCAGGTGCTGTTGACCTTTAATTCATCGCGCAGTCGCTTCAGAATATGCATCACCTGTCGGCCCGAATCATTCAGGGCGCCGATCGGCATCACCAGTGGATCAACCACCACATCCTCAGCGGGAATGCCGTAATCGGCCGCGCGCTCAACAATCTTTCGGGCCACATCGAAACGCACGTTCGGATCCTCGGAGATTCCCGTCTCGTCGTTCGAGATAGCCACCACAGCTGCGCCGTATTTTTTGACCAGCGGTAAGACCTGTTCCATTCGTTCTTCTTCGCCCGTAACCGAATTAACCAGTGCCTTACCCTGATAGACAGCTAGCCCCGACTCTAGTGCTGCGACAATAGAAGAATCGATAGACAGTGGTACATTAGTCAGTGACTGCACCAGTTGAATGCACTCGGCCAATATGGCTGGCTCATCGGCGAGCGGGATTCCAGCATTGACATCGAGCATATGAGCGCCCGCGGCTATCTGAGCCAGAGTATCCAACTCCACGCGAGCGTAATTCCCTAGTTTCATTTCGGCAGCCAGCGCCTTGCGTCCGGTCGGATTGATCCTCTCTCCGATCATGCAAAATGGCTGATCAAACCCAATCTTCACTTCCTTCGTTGCTGAACTGACAACAGTCACCGTCACCTGCTTATCCTCTTAATGAATTAAACGTTATGCCATGCCCGGGTGCCAAGGGACTCTCCCCTCAAGCGCACCAGAATCCTTGACTATGTCGCTTACCCGTTCTTCTTGCCTGTAAGCCATGATATGGATACCGTGCACGCCCTTAATCGCCTGGATCGCCTTAATCGCCTGGATC
>JAPKAJ010000206.1 GCA_028825345.1 Arenicellales bacterium
GCAGGCATGTGAGTTCAACTGGCACTAACTGCCCCAGGCGTCTATTGAAGAGCCATGGTACGGCAATGGCATTTTTGGGCGCCCTTTTAAGAAAACTTTAGTTGCGCACGGTCGGAGGCGGCGGCCATTTTACGGGTCACCGCCTCGTTCCATATTCATCAGCCAAGCAGTTCGATTAAGGGGTCTTTAGCCCTTTTTTTAGCCCTTAATGCCCTGCTTGTCGTAGGCAACACCCCAACCCCACTGAAGTGCTCCAGCACCACGATACATGACGCGTTCACGGAAGATATCCGAGACCCTGTCACCATCGCCAGCCAATAAGGCCTTGGTAGCACACATTTCTGCACATAACGGCAGTTTGCCTTCGGCAAGCCGGTTGGACCCGTACTTGCGATGCTCTTCGGCAGAGTTGTTCTGCTCTGGACCACCGGCACAGAAGGTGCACTTATCCATCTTACCTCTTGAACCGAATGCGCCAGATTCTGGAAACTGCGGTGCACCGAACGGACACGCATAGAAACAATAGCCGCAGCCGATGCAAATGTCCTTGTCGTGCAGAACTACACCGTCGTTAGTGGTATAGAAACAATCGACTGGACACACGGTAGCGCAAGGTGCGTCAGAACAGTGCATACATGCGACCGAGATCGAACGCTCGCCATGATCACCATCATTGATGGTCACGACGCGGCGACGGTTCACGCCCCAGGGTATGTCATTCTCGTTCTTACACGCGGTGACGCAGCCGTTGCATTCAATGCAGCGCTCGGCGTCACAAAGGAACTTCATTCTAGCCATGAGTTATATCCTCCTTTTAAGCAACGCTTATGCGGCACAGGGAACACTTGGTTTCCTGCATCTGGGTGACTGAGTCGTAACCGTAAGTCATCGCCGTATTGGCCGCCTCACCGAGTACATACGGATCGGCGCCCGCCGGGTACTTACTACGAAGATCCTTACCCTCCATGTGTCCAGCGAAGTGGAATGGTAAAAATACAACGCCGGGTGCCACTCTTCGGGTTACCTGCGCCTTGACTTTGATCTTGGCGCCTTCAGCACCTTCGACCCAGATCATCTGGCCATCACGCATGCCGTGATTGTTGGCGTCAACTGGATGGATCTCTGCAAACATATCCTGCTGCAGTTCAGCAAGCCACGGGTTCGAGCGGGTTTCATCGCCGCCACCTTCATATTCCACCAAGCGCCCGCTCGTTAGAATCAACGGGTACTCCTTGGAATGATCTACCTTCTGGATAGATGCATAACGTGTCGGCAAGCGGTAACGCCGCTTTTTGTCCTCGTAAGTCGGATACTTCTCGACTAGATCACGCCGGTTGGTATACAGCGGTTCTCTATGAACCGGCACGGGGTCTGGGAAGGTCCATACAACCGAGCGGGCCTTGGCGTTGCCAAAAGGCGCGCAACCATGCTTGATTGCGACCCGTTGGATACCGCCTGACAGATCGGTCTTCCAGTTCTTGCCCTCAGCTGCCCCTTTCTCGTCGGCAGTGAGATCATCCCACCAACCGAGTTGTTTAAGCAGTTTGTGATCGAACTGTGGATAGCCGTCCTTGATCTCCGATCCCGCCGGGTAGGAGCCGTTGGCGAGTAGGCTTTCGCCGTTGCGCTCCACCCCAAAACGGGCGCGGAAACACAGGCCACCGTCTGCGACTGGCTTGCTCGGATCATACAGGTTTGGCGTTCCCGGATGCCCCATCTCGGGGGTGCCCCAGCACGGCCACGGTAACCCATAGTACTCACCATCACACGGGCCGCCTTCAGCCTTGAGCGAAGTGATGTTGAAGGTGCCCCAGTGGGCTTGTTGCTTCTTCATCCGCTCTGGGCTCTGCCCCGTGTAGCCGATCGTCCACATACCACGATTAAACTCGCGGGTAATATCTTCAATCAGTGGCTCGTCATTCTCAACTTTGATATGTTTGGTGAACTCAGGACCAAATTCAAGTTTTTTAGCCAGTTTGTACAAGATGGTTTGATCAGGCAATGACTCAAACATTGGTTCTATCACTTTGTCGCGCCACTGCAAGGAGCGATTAGACGCCGTCACTGAACCATAAGTTTCAAACTGAGTTGAAGCCGGCAGTAAGTAAACGCCATCTGTTCGATCATGCATAACAGCGCTTGCTGTCGGATAGGGATCGATTATTACCATCAGATCCAGTTTTTCCATAGCCTTTTTCATCTCAAGGCCACGGGTCTGGCTGTTGGGGGCGTGCCCCCAGAACACCATTGCCCGAAGATTGTCGCGCTGGCCGATATTAGCTTTGTCTTCCAGAACGCCATCAATCCAGCGCGAGACCGGTATCCCTTTGTAATTCATCGGTGAGACCGGTTTGCCCTTGTCGCCTTCTACCTCGGTAGGATCGAACCGAGCTTTGACCCACTCGTAATCCAGATCCCAGACGCGTGACCAATGCTTCCACGCACCCGCAGACAGACCGTAGTACCCAGGCAGCGAGTGCGACAGAATGCAAAAGTCGGTAGCACCCTGAACGTTGTCGTGGCCGCGGAAAATATTGGTGCCGCCGCCAGATTTGCCCATGTTACCCAGGGCCAACTGGAAGTTACAGTAGGCCCGGGTGTTGTTGTTACCAATGGTGTGTTGGGTGCCGCCCATGCACCAAATGAAGGTGCTAGGCCGATTGTCAGCCATCATCTTGGCAGCCTGGTAGACCAGCTCTTCACGCACACCAGTCACATCATAAGTAACGTCGGGCGTCCAGTTGGCTACCTCCTTTCTGATCTCATCCATTCCCCAAACCCGTTGGTGAATGAACTCTTTATCCTCCCAGCCGTTCTGGAAAATATGCCACATCATGCCCCAGGTAATGGCGACATCTGTGCCAGGCCGGATTTTGAGATACAGATCAGCATGGGCTGCTGTGCGCGTGAAGCGTGGATCAATTACGATCAG
The DNA here is from genome assembly GCA_028825345.1 of Arenicellales bacterium. GTDB lineage: Bacteria > Pseudomonadota > Gammaproteobacteria > Arenicellales > UBA868 > UBA868. The sequence goes on from JAPKAJ010000206.1 coordinate 2,933, forward strand.
CGGCGCATTGTTGCGCTCCTTGGCGCGCATCAGGTGAATCAGTGAAACCGGGTGTGCCTCAGCCGGGTTGCCACCGATTATCAGCATTGCCTGGCTATTGTGAATATCGTTGTACGAATTGGTCATCGCACCGTAGCCCCAGGTGTTCGCTACACCTGCGACCGTGGTTGAATGACAGATTCGTGCCTGGTGGTCGCCGTTGTTCGAACCCCAAAGAGCATAGAACTTGCGGAACATGTACGACTGCTCGTTGTTAAACTTGGCAGATCCCAGCCAGTACACAGAGTCCGGTCCGGACTGCTGACGGATCTGGAGCATCTGATCGCCGATCTCGTTAATCGCCTCGTCCCAGCTCACTCGCACCCATTTTCCGCCGACCAGCTTGGTCGGGTATTTCAGGCGGCGCTCGCCATGGCCATGTTCGCGGACCGAAGCACCTTTTGCGCAATGCGCGCCCAGGTTAAATGGGTGGTCAAAAGCTGGCTCCTGGCCGACCCAGACCCCGTTATTCACTTCGGCGTTGATACCGCAACCTACGGAACAATGGGTGCAAACCGTGCGAATTGTCTGGGTGCCGTCGCCCCCAGAGGGAATAGCAGCGGCCTGCGCCTTTCGCATCATTGTTGGCGACAGCGCTGCAGCGGCCGCGGCGCCGCCTAAAGTAATTCCCGAACGCTTAAGGAAGGTCCGCCGGTCTATCGCACTGCCGGTGCTATCCTTTTTCTGCGTCGGTGCTGGCTCAGTCGCAGTTCTAATCAGTTTCATTTGGATTCCTCCGTCATCCCGGGCCTGCCCGGGAAAGGGTGGTTAGGACAATCTGACAGCCTTACAGCTGGGTCGTCTTGTAATAGTCCTTGATATGGCCAGACTCACGGTAACCTGTGCCTGCCGACGCTTCGGCTGGGCCTTTAGTTTCGTGTGCAACTGAGCCTGTACTGGCAACCAGTGCCGCAGCACCGCCTGCGCTCGCCGCCCCCTTGAGAAATGCGCGCCTAGTGGTGACGCTTTCCTCCTTTGGAAGTTGTTTCTTAATCTTATTCATACTTGTGGTTTCCTTGCTGTGGAAGAGTTATAAGGTTCCAGCAACATCAGGCTAGACTTCCATCGCAAAATACTGTTTTTCAAGCGCGATGAAGGTTTTGCCAAATTCACCGACTACCCGGTAGAAGCCGCTGTCGCGTGCTTTAACCAGATCTTCGAAGAATTCTGTCATCCACGAACCGACGTGCTGCGTAAAGAAGGTCTTTTGCGTTTCGTGGGAATAATCTGTCGGGGCGCCCGCCATCAGGCCCATGACTTCACATAATGCGCCGGCATGGTCTTCGGGCTCATGAGTTTCTTCTGTCGTCTCAAGGCCCAGGCGAGTGAGGTCCTGACGTAAATCGGCCAGCGGTTTTTCTTGCAGAAATCCGGTCAGGTA
>JAPKAJ010000207.1 GCA_028825345.1 Arenicellales bacterium
CTTTAGATCTGGTTGCAGAAAAATCTCAGTGGAATGTTCCTATCGGCAAAGGCAGGGGCAGAGGCATCGCTCTGCAGGAATCCTTTGGCACGGTGGTTGCCGAAGTCGTAGAGGTAACCGTGCAGGAAGGGCAAGTGAAGGTTGATCGGGTCGTTATCGCTGTAGACCCGGGTTTCGCGGTTTCCCCTGATGGTTTAAAAGCACAGATGGAATCCGGGGTGGTTTACGGATTAACGGCAGCGTTATATGGTGAGGTTTCGCTTTATCGAGGGCGCGTAAGCCAGGGGAATTTTGATACCTATAATATACTGCGGATGCCGCATGCGCCTATTATTGAGACCCACATTATTAACAGTGATGCTACCTGGGGAGGTGCCGGTGAACCGGGTGTTCCTGGTACAGCACCGGCATTGACTAATGCGATTTACGCCGCAACAGGAACTCGAGTGAGAGACCTGCCTGTTTCGAAGTATGAATTCGATGTTGAATTCCGAGAGGAAAATAACTTGAACAGTTAGCCTGGGGGCTGTGGTAGGGTCACTTGCATTGTTGGAGATTAAGCTGATTGAATGGTCGGCGCAGTGGATATGCAGAAGTATTTAGAATCTGTTTACGCTGGCTATCAGGTCAAATACAAAAGGCGTGGGTTACAGCGGTTCGTTTTTTACTGCTTTCGCTTGCTGCTTTTCAAAGTTATCACGATGTCGTTGAAATGCCATTCGGCCATCATGGTGATGATAGGCATAGTTAGGGCGCAGACTTGTACGACCTGCCGCTGGCTCAAGATCAAACAGACTACAGTAGGAATCTAAGTTTCCGCGGCCATGGCCGGTACCTGGCGGAGCCTGGGACGCCCGGCCATCATCATTGCGATCGTTTTTGCCGAAAGGAAAAGGTCCGTAAACGTCCATGAGACCAGCAAATCGAACTGGATTGCGATCCAGAATTTCCTGGGTAACAGTTTCACGATAAGGTTCCTGAGGCTGGTATCGTGGGCGCATATATTCACATTGGAGAGCCATTCGAAATCCAGGGTTTTTTCTGGTATAAGATCCGTGCCAGGTATGGTTACCCCAAACGACTGCTGAGCCAGCTGGCGCCTCCACGGAAACTGCGCGGTCTGCCCAGTATTTTGATTCAGGCGGGCTGACCTGGCGTTGCCAGCGATGGCTTCCCGGCAGGAATGAAATTGCCCCGTCTTCTTTGTAGTAGTCAGTCAGGAAATAATGGACATTTGCATTAATGTTTTGGCCTGGATGGGCCTCAGGAGTTGGATCAAGGTAATCGCCATGAATACCTGTTCTACCATCACCCTGTCTTTTAACCCAGCCGTTACACAGGCTTAGTATACAGTTGGTTCCTAACAGGTACTGCGCCAGCCCCAGGCCAGCAGGGTTGCAGGTGATTTTTTCAAATGCAGGGTTTTCCCAGAGCAGGAAACGCAGATTGTCATTGACGTTTTTCCAGCGATCCTGATCATCACGTAAGTCGCCAAATCTTCTTTTGACAACGTCTTCCAGAGCCTCTTTAAGCTCCAGATGATAACCGTCAGGTCCGATCTTCTCGGCGGGCACAATGGTATAGCCAAAGGCTTCTAATTCCGCAATGTTTGTTTCCAGTCCAAGTTGCTGCAGTTCCTGATACAGCGGCGCCAGGGAACCTGCCGTTTCCCAGTTCTCAATTTTCATGTGTGGTTATTCCTTCTCATTTGATCCACCGATTAATATTGAGGTCAATTCAGTGCTCAATGAATTTTAATCCAGTTGTCTGCTGATATACCTGCCGAACATTCGGGCTATATTAATACTGTCTGAGGCTATGTTTGCTGAGCATCATCCTACTTGAGTATTGAACTAATCAATAACACGTTTGAATTCAGGCGGCCTTCGCTCAACAAAGGAGGAAACCCCTTCTTTGAAGTCATCGCCACCGAGCGATTGCGCCATTAACTGGTTGCTTTCCTGCATTGCTGGCCCGAATGTCATATTCAGATGGCGATAGAGTTGAGCCTTGATAATTTTAATGGAGTTCGGCGCTGCTGTTGCAGCCAGATCTTTAATGTAATCGATGGCTTGTTGTCTGGCAGTGCCCTGCTCACATAGCCGGTTGGCAAGCCCCAGGCGATCCGCTTCGACTCCGTCGAATTTCCGCCCACTCCAGAGGAGGTCAAGGGCATTTGATAAACCAATTATTCGTGGCAAAATCCAACTGGAACCATGCTCCGCTATGAGACCACGATTAACGAAAGCGCTAGTGAATTTGGCCTGTTTTTCTACGAAGCGCATATCACAGAGACAGGCAAAAACGAACCCCAGGCCTGCGCAGGCGCCGTTAATGGCAGCAATCAAGGGTTTTCTTATAGTTGGGATATAAGAGAAGGTGACGGCAAAATCCTCGCCCATATCGGGATTGCCGGGTCGGGCCGAGAACTGCCACCTTGCAGGTCTACGAAGAAGAGAGCCTGTTCCAGCGCGCCGCCGATCTGAGCCCCCATCTGGAAGACGCCATCCATTCCCTGAAAGATCTGCCCAATGTGATCGATATTCGCAATATCGGCCTGGTTGGCGCCATTGAACTTGCCCCCCGTGACGGCGCGCCGGGCGCCCGTGGCATGGAAGCCTGCATCAAGGCCTATGAAGCGGGTCTGATGGTCCGGGTTTCCGGCGACGTCATTGCCTTGTCACCGCCCTTTATCGTCGAGAAAAGCCAGATTGACGAGATGATGGATATACTCAGCAAGGTGATCAAAGCCATCGACTAGAGCACTTTCAGTGCAGACTGAACCACCCGCTCCCCCGGCCCTCCGGAAACTATTGGCACCCACAGGGTACCATTAATAGGTGGTTGGGCCGGGGGAGCGGGTAGCTCGGTGGTTCAACGAAAGTTGAAAATGCTCCAACGCGCCACAGAAAGGCCAGGCCATGCTGATCGGTGTTCCGAAGGAGATCAAGAACCACGAATACCGGGTCGGGCTGACGTCCACCGCCGTGCGGGAGGCCGTGCATCATGGCCATGGCGTGGTGGTGGAGACCAATGCCGGTGCGGCGGCGGATGTCTTTGCCAAGGCGGACATGATCGTCAAGGTGAATGAGCCCCAGGCGGGCGAGATTGCCATGCTGCGCCATGGACAGGTGTTGTTCACCTACCTTCATCTGTCCCCCGATTCCGATCAGACCAAGGGCCTGATGGCGTCGGGTGCCACGGCTATCGCCTACGAGACGGTGACCGACAATTTCGGCGGCCTGCCCCTGTTGTCACCCATGAGCGAGGCGGCGGGGCGCATGGCGATCCAGGCGGGCGCCCATTGTCTGGAAATGTATCAGGGTGGTCGCGGCGCCCTGCTGGGCGGCGTCGCCGGGGTGCCGGCGGCGGACGTGCTGATCCTGGGCGGCGGGGTGGTAGGCTCAAACGCCGCGCGCATCGCCATCGGCTCGGAAGCGCGGGTGACGGTGATCGACCTGAACATTTGTCGCCTGAAGGAACTCGACGATCAGTTCGGAGCTTCCCTCAACACCATCTATTCCACGGTCGACAGTATTGAAAAACACGTGATGAATTCCGACCTGGTGATCGGTGCCGTGCTGGTGCCCGGCGCCGCCGCGCCCCGTCTGGTCACGGAGGAGATGCTCAAGGGCATGCGCCGTGGCGCCGTCATCGTCGATGTGGCCATCGACCAGAGCGGCTGTATAGAGACCGCCCACGCGACCACCCATGACAATCCCACCTATCGCGTGCATGACGTGGTGCATTATTGTGTCGCCAACATGCCCGGCGCCGTGGCCCGGACTTCTACTTTTGCCCTGAACAACGCCACGCTGCCTTTTATGCTGGCCCTGGCCGACAAGGGCTTTGCCCAGGCCATGCGCGGCGACCCGCATTTGAAGGCAGGTCTGAACGTGCATGGCGGAAAGGTAACCCACGAGGCCGTGGCGCGGGATCTGGACTTGGATTATCGCGCCCCTGACGACGTGCTTTAGGAGTTAAAACGTGGATATTGGTCTTGGAGTGCCGGCGGGCGCGGAGAGCTGGAAGATTGTTGAACGAGCCGAGGAACTGGGCTTTGACTATGCCTGGTTCTATGACACCCAGCAGTTGTGCGGCGACGTCTTCGTCTCGATGGCGGCGGCCGCCATGCGGACAAAGAGGATTCGCCTGGCCACGGGTGTTCTCATCCCCTCCAACCGTATCGCGCCAGTCACCGCCAATGCCTTCGCCACCCTGAACGCCCTGGCGCCAGGACGGGTTGATTTTGGCGTCGGCACCGGCTTCACTGGACGGCGCACCATGGGCTACGGCGCCATGAAAATGGACGATATGGAAG